>NZ_JAYMNS010000034.1:0-44065 GCF_036941035.1 Candidatus Merdisoma sp. JLR.KK006
ACCCTAAGTTTGTGATGAATTTAACACAATATAGTGAATATTACGGAACTTGAAACAGTAACATTCAGTTTATGCACAAATCGATTTACAGACGCATGCACTTGCGGATGGAAATTGATTTAGATAAGGGTGCATGAACTGAATATTACGGAACTTTAAATAGGAGGAGCAATAATGCATATCGTAGACGGCGATCATGGACATACGCATGGTCATACACATGAACATACCCATAAGGACGGCTGCACCCATACCCATGCACACGAGCATGCCCACGGTCATGAGGAGGAGCATGATCACACTCATAGCCATGAAAACTGTGAGGGTTGCGGAGGATGCGGCGGGGAGCGTCCGGCCAATGAGCAGGAAGCAATTTTAGCATATATGTTGGATCACAACAAGCATCATGCGGCAGAACTGGCAGAGATTGCGAAGCAGTTCCGCAAGGACGGAAAGGAAGAGGCGGCGTCACAGATTGAAAAGGCAGTTGAGAATTTTGAGAAAGGCAATCTGTATCTGAGCGTGGCTCTTTCCAGTGTGAAAGCTCCGCAATAGAACATTTTATTTCTCTGCAGCATTGCAGAGCTGTTGGATTCCGTTTACGGGGATGTGGCGTAAAGGGTGAATAAGTCAAGTACTTTTTATACGCAGCCTGTAAATTGGGATTTGGAAAGGAAATCAATCTGTGTTGAGGTACAATTTAAGTGTAAAGATAGTACGCATTTTTTCGGCTGTGTTGATGTTGTTTGCTTTCATGTTTGGATTTACATGGAGTAAGCAAGGTTTCTGCTTTGGAGATAATATCCTGACAGGTTTGGGATTATCTCCATGGTCAAATGGAACACACGGAACCCATTACACAGCAATTTTTGCACTGGTTTTGTTCCTGATTGCATTTTTCTTGTTTATCAGTTCAACAAGTAAAAGTGGATCACAGCCAAGCTGAAAATTGACTTACGGTTTGTAAAACTGTTAAGCAGATAAAGCTGCAAAACCGGAAAGGAGGTGTACTTATGTGTCTGGCAACGGTTTATAAAACCACCAAGGATACGGAAGAAGTTGTATTAAAGAATGTGAGTAAGATTTATGTAGAGGGAAGCCAGGTTCGCCTGGTGGATATCATGGGAGCCGAGACGATAGTAGAGGGAAGCATTTCTTTTGTGGATCTGACCGGTTCCGTAGTAAAGCTGAACTGTCCGGCCTAAGACCGGTCATATAAATCGGCAATGTCCCGTTCGGTACCCGGATGGATTTACGGACACATATTTTTGCGGCCGGAAATTCATCTCCGATACCTGCGTACTGGATGGGATATTGCGGAACTGGAAAACAGTAATATTCCATACAATGCATAAATCAATTTACAGGCACATGCATCTGTGACTGGAAATTGATTTTATACCCGTGTACTGGATGGAATATTACGGGACTTAAAATAGGAGAAAAAACATGGCACACACAATAGCGGTAGCCGGTAAGGGCGGCGTAGGTAAGACAACCCTGACAGGTCTTTTAATCGAGTACCTGTGCCAGAAAAAGCAGGGCCCCGTACTGGCGGTAGATGCGGATGCAAATTCCAACTTAAATGAAGTGCTTGGCGTAGAGGTGGATGCCACCTTGGGCGAGATTCGTGAGGAAATAGCCCAGGCGGAGATCTCCAGTACCAATCCCATTCCTCTGGGGATGTCCAAGCAGGATTATGCGGAAATGAAGTTCAGTTCCGCACTGGTAGAGGAGGACGACTACGATCTTCTGGTCATGGGCCATACCCAGGGCAAAGGCTGTTACTGCTTTGTAAACGGACTTTTAACTGCCCAGATTTCCAAGTACGCCCAGAATTACAAATACGTAGTCGTGGACAATGAAGCCGGAATGGAGCATATCAGCCGGGGGATTCTTCCTAAGGTTGACACCATCATTCTGGTCAGCGACTGCTCCAGAAGAGGCGTCCAGGCGGTAGGCCGTATCGCCAAGCTGATACCCGAGTGCGGATTAAAGCCGAACACGGTGGGCCTTATCGTAAACCGTGCTCCGGGCGGTGTTCTGAACGACGGAACGAAGGAAGAAATTGAAAAGCAGGGCTTAACACTTCTGGGTGTCGTTCCCCAGGATGAGCAGGTCTTTGAATTTGACTGCGACGGAGTGCCTACCGTCAAGCTGCCGGAGGATTCCCCGGTGCGTAAGGCACTGTATGACATCATCGGCAAATTAGATTTGTCATAGAAGAAATCTAATTCCGGTTTATCGGAACAGAGGAATATCTCCGGAAAAATGAGCAGATATTCCTGCAAATGCGGAACATGATAAGAGCAGGCCCGTTGCCTGACGGCAGAATAAGAGCTTGCAGATTTTTATCATAAATTTTTTAGGAGGTTTATAATGGGAGACTTTAAATTGACAACGGTGGAAGAATTTGAAGCCGCAACAGCCAGACTGTTGGAAACAGGGGCGAAGGTTGGTGCCGATTCCTGGCAGCTTCGTGTGAAGAACCAGACCCCCCACTGTAAGTTCGGTGAGCAGGGTGTCTGCTGCCGAATCTGTTCTATGGGACCCTGCCGTATCACACCCAAGGCACCGAGAGGTATCTGCGGATGCGACGTACACGGCATCGTAGGACGTAACTATCTGAAGTTCACAGCCGGCGGAGCTGCAACCCACTCTGACCACGGCCGTGAGATCTGCCACACCCTGCACTGTACTGCACCGGACGGAAACTACAAGGTAAAAGATCCGGAGAAGCTGATCCGCATTGCCAAGGAGTGGGGCATTGAGACAGAGGGCAAGGATATCTATGATCTGGCTCATGAGGTAGCCGTAGAGGGCCTTATGGAGTATGGAAAGCCCTTTGGACATCAGCGTTTCTTGAAGAGAGCACCTCAGCACACCCAGGAGCTGTGGGAGAGAGAAGAGATTGCTCCTCGTGCCATTGACCGTGAGGTTGCAAGCTCCTTACATATGACCCATATGGGATGTTCCTCCAAGCCGGAAGCATTGATTCGTCAGTCCTTACGTACCGGTCTTTGCGACGGATGGGGCGGCTCCATGATGGGTACGGAGTTCTCAGACGTACTGTTCGGAACACCGAAGCCCATTGACACCGAGGCAAACCTGGGCGTTATGGTGGCAGAGAATGTAAATATCGTGGTTCACGGACATGACCCGTCACTTTCTGAGATGATCTGTGAGTATGCAGATGATCCTGAGATGATCGCATATGCCAAGAGCGTAGGTGCAAAGGGCATCACCATTTCCGGTGTATGCTGTACCTCCAACGAGGTTGCCATGCGTCGGGGAATCCCCATGGCCGGTAACTTCTTGCAGCAGGAAAATGTCGTACTGACAGGTGCCTGCGAGGCCATTGTCGTAGACGTACAGTGTATTTTCCCGGCATTGGGACCCTTAAGCAAGTGCTTCCATACAAAATTCGTAACTACTTCTAAGATTGCACAGATGCCCGATTCCGAGTTTATGCATTTCACAGCGGAGACAGCAGGCGAGAACGCCAAGGCAATCGTAAAGATGGCCATTGACAACTTCAAGAACCGGAAACCCGAATTGGTTTATATTCCGGATATGAAGCAGAAAGCAACGGTTGGCTATTCCGTAGAGGCTATCAAGAAAACTCTGGATACGGTTACCAACTCCTATGTGGATGAGACAGGAACCACCAAGCCCCTCGTAGAGTGCGTGAAGTCCGGTGTTCTCAGAGGTGCCGTTGCTATGGTAGGCTGCAACAACCCGAAGATTCGTCCGGACGTTGCTCATATCGAGCTGATGAAGAAGCTGATTGCAAATGATATTATTATCATTGCTTCCGGATGCTCTGCACAGGCAGCCGCAAAGGCAGGTCTGATGAATAAGGATGCAAAGGATCTCTGCGGTGCAGGCTTAAAGAGAGTTTGCGAGCTGGCAAACATTCCTCCCGTACTGCATATGGGCTCCTGCGTGGATATCAGCCGTATGATGATTCTGGCAGCCGACATTGCCAAGGATTCCGGTTGGAACATTTCCCAGGTTCCCGTTGTGGGTTGTGCTCCCGAGTGGATGTCCGAGAAAGCCGTTTCCATCGGTAACTACGTTGTTGCTACCGGTATTGACACGTTCCTGGGCGTAGATCCCTATGTATGCGGTTCTACGGAGGTAGATAATCTTCTGAAACACGGCATTAAGGATTGGGTAGAGGCTTCCTACACCGTGGAGAAAGATATCGACAAACTGGTTGACGCAATGATTGACCGGATTGAAGAGAAGAGGACGGCTCTTGGAATCTAATGTGAAGAAAAATGCTTGCTTGCAAGGGCATTTTTCGAGCATTAACGACAGATTACGAAACGTAATCTGGAGTGAGTGGAAAACAGTTCAGCTGAACGTTTGAGTTAGTTGAATCTTTAAAACATGGATAAGCAGCAGTTAGGAGTGTAGACGTATGAAGATTGCAATAACCGGTAAGGGCGGCGTGGGAAAGACCACATTTGCGGCAACCCTTGCAAGGCTCTGTGCGGCAGAGGGCAGGACCGTACTGGCGGCGGATGTGGATCCGGATGCAAATCTGGGCCTGGCACTGGGATTTCCGGAGGAGATTCTGGATTCCATTATCCCCATTTCCCGGATGCGGAAGCTCATCGAGGAGCGTACCGGAGCAGGGGCCGACAATACCTTTTACACCTTAAATCCCAAGGTGGATG
Source organism: Candidatus Merdisoma sp. JLR.KK006 (assembly GCF_036941035.1). Lineage (NCBI taxonomy): Bacteria > Bacillati > Bacillota > Clostridia > Lachnospirales > Lachnospiraceae > Candidatus Merdisoma > Candidatus Merdisoma sp. JLR.KK006. Next base: position 4,686 of record NZ_JAYMNS010000034.1, read on the forward strand.
ACATACCGGATACCTACAGCAAAACCTACAATGGTGTCAAACTTCTGACCCTGGGAACCGTGGAAACCGGCGGGGGAGGTTGTGTCTGTCCCGAGCATGTGATGCTGAAACGGATTCTCAATTACTTAAGCCTGCGGAGCAAGGACGTGGTCATCATGGACATGGAGGCCGGCCTGGAACACCTGGGGCGGGGCACCTGCGAGGGTGTGGATCAGTTTGTGGTAGTCATTGAGCCGGGAGCGAGAAGCGTACAGACCTATAAGAACGTGAAGCGTCTGGCGATGGATCTGGGCGTGAAGAGGGTTCGTGTGGTTGCCAACAAGGTCCGGGGACCCGAGGACGAGGATTTTGTCCGTTCCAAGATACCGGCGGAGGATTTACTGGGCTTTATCCATTACAATACGGATGTCATCGACGCAGACCGGCAGGGGAAATCCCCCTACGACATCAGCCGGGAGGCGACGGAGGAGATTCGGAAAATAAAGGAATTATTAGAAAAGTAAAAGACAGCGAAGCCCGGACAGTGCACAGAACAATTTATGGACGGAGGCTATTTCGGTCGGAAATTGTTCTAAATAAGAGTGTACAGGCAGGGCAGAAGCGGAACTTATCATAGGAGGTTAAAACCGTGACATTATTTGACAGAGTATTCAGCGGTTCAGGCGAGATGTATGCCTGGGCCGAGAAATCGGTTGCAGAAGCATTGGAAAAGTATGGTGCCGATGCGGCAGTATCCCTGCCAAGCACCGCATACAGCCTTCCCTGCTACTATGCGGTAACAGGAGAGAAGCTGACCACCTTAGGAGAGGTGAAAGCTGCTCTTGAGGGAAGAATCAAGGAAATGATGACAAGAAAAGAACGTTTACATAATGTGTTCCAGTCCGGTATCGCAACAGCTCTGGCTGCAGAGATCATCGAGACCATGAAATACATGGACGGTGCACAGCCCTACGAAGAGCCATACGTAGGACATTTCACAGACGCCATGATCCGTGAGCTGGGCGTTCCCCTGGTAACAGGTGACATCCCCGGCGTACCGGTTATCATCAATGCAGCTCCCTCCGTAGAGGAAGCCGTAGCACTGGTAAAGAGCTACCAGGCACAGGGTAACTTCGTTACCTGTGTAGGCGGCATCTGCGATCAGCTGATTGAAGCCGGCTACAACACGGGCTTTAATGTACGTGTAACCCTGATGGGCAATGATATCACAACAGCGGCTCATGTAGTTTCTATCGCACTTCGTGCGGCTCTGATCTTCGGCAATATTACACCGGGCGATCTGCCGAATTTGATGAAATATACCTTTGAGCGTGTATTTGCATTTGTCAATGCATTTGCTCCCGTTGACGATCTGACCGTAGGCTGCGGTGCCGGAGCAATCGCATTCGGTTTCCCGGTTATCTCCAATGATATGGAGAGCCTGAAAGGCATGAACGTACCTAAGAGCCTGATTCTTCAGCCAGACACTGAGAAATTCAATCCCACCTCTATTGAGGCAAGAGATGTGAAGATTAAGGTTACGGATATTGATATTCCCGTTGCATTTGCTTCTGCATTCGAGGGCGAGATTATCCGCCGGGGAGATATGCAGGTTGAGTTTGACGGTTCCCGTGTGGACTGCTTCGAACTGGTACAGACCAAGGAGGCTTCCGAGGTTGAGGATCACAAGATCGAGATTATCGGGCCGGATCTGGATGAGTTTGAGGTGGGCAGCAAGCACAGCATCGGTTACATCGTAGAGGTTGCCGGACGGAACATGCAGTCCGACTTTGAGCCGGTATTTGAGCGTAAGTTCCATAGCTACTTAAACTGTATCGAGGGTGTAATGCATACCGGACAGCGTGATATGATCCGTGTGCGTGTAGGCAAGGCCGCATTTGAGGCGGGCTTCCGTGCAAAACACATCGGAGAAGTGCTCTACGCTAAGATTAAGAATGAGTTTGACGCAGTTGTTGACAAATGTCAGGTAAAAGTGATCACGGATCCGGAGAAGTGTACGGAGCTTCGCCACAATCTGGCGATTCCCTCCTTTGACAAGCGTGATGACAGACTTCGCACCCTGACAGACGAGTCCGTAGAGGTATACTACAGCTGTATTCTCTGCCAGGCATTCTCCCCATCCCACGTATGCGTGGTAACTCCGGAGCGTCTGGGCCTGTGCGGTGCTGTTTCATGGCTTGACGCAAAGGCAACCAACGAGCTGGATCCCCAGGGACCCTGCCAGGTTATCACCAAGGAGCGTGTCATCGACGAGCGTACCGGCGAGTACGAGGATGTCAATGAAGCTGTGAAGATGTACTCCCAGGGAGCACTGGAGAACGTATCTCTGTACTCCATTATGGAGAATCCCATGACTTCCTGCGGATGCTTCGAGTGTATCTGCGGTATCGAGCCATTCTCCAACGGCGTTATCATTGCTAACCGTGAGTATGCAGGAATGACTCCTCTTGGAATGACATTCCCGGAACTGGCTTCCATGACGGGCGGCGGAGTGCAGACCCCGGGTTTTATGGGACACGGAAAGCACTTCATCGCTTCTAAGAAGTTTATGAAAGCCGAGGGCGGCATCGAGCGTATCGTATGGATGCCCAAGGAGCTGAAGGATACGGTTGCGGAGCGTCTCAACGAGTCCGCCAAGGAGCTTTACGGCATCGAGAACTTCACCGATATGATCGGTGACGAGACCATCGCGGAAGATCCGGAAACTTTACTGGAGTTCTTAACAGAAAAAGGACATCCGGCACTTGGCATGGACCCGATGATGTAGTATAATATGTGTTAGCATTTAGGTTTTAAGCATAGGGAGGTAAGTCCCTATGCTTAAAGCCGTGTAAAAGATAAAGGAGGTAACTAAGAAATGCCGTTTAATGGAAAATCAGGAAAGTTCAACGCTGCTATCCGTACCGTAGAGCTCGGTATCGGAGATAAGGCAGTAAAGCTTGGCGGAGAGAATGTATTACCTTTCTATACATTTGATGCGCCAATCGAGAATGCACCCAAGATTGGAGTCATGATTACAGATATGGGTCTGGAAAATGAAGTGGCAGGGATCAAGGACTACTACAACGGATGCACAAGCTTTGCAGAGATCGCAAAGAAAGCGGAAGAGATGCCAGGGGCAGATTTTGTTGTACTTCGTTTTGAGGGAGCAGATCCCAACGGCGAGAACAAGTCCGTGGAGGACTGTGTTGCCATTGCAAAGGAAGTAGGAGACGCAATCTCAGTACCCCTTGTTATCGAGGGATGCAAGAACGTGGAGAAAGATGCGGATCTGTTTGCAAAGGTTGCAGAGGCTCTTCAGGGAAAGAACGTACTTATTATGTCTGCAAGGGAAGAGAACTACAAGGGTGTAGCCGCCGCTGCAGGGCTGGCTTACAACCAGAAGGTAGGTGCGGAGTCTGCCGTAGACATCAACCTTGCAAAGCAGCTTAATGTACTTATCGGACAGCTTGGCGTGGACCAGGGCAATGTTGTAATGAACGTAGGTTCCGCAGCAGCAGGCTACGGCTTTGAGTATGTGGTATCCACAATGGATCGTATCAAGGCGGCGGCCCTGTCCCAGAATGACGCACAGCTTCAGATGCCTATCATCACTCCTGTTGCTGAGGAAGCATGGAGCGTGAAGGAGGCAATGGCTTCCGAGGCTGACATGCCGGAGTGGGGGTCCCAGGAAGAGCGTGGCATTGATATGGAAGTAGAAACGGCTGCAGCAGTATTGGCGTCTGGCTCCAATGCGGTAATTTTGAAACATCCCACATCGGTTGCAACGATTTCGAAATTAATCAAAGAACTGGTTTAATCGAGGGAAGGAGGAGAAATTACCATGGCATTAAAAGGCTTAGATATTTTTAAATTAACACCGAAGACGAACTGTAAGGAGTGTGGAAGCCCGACCTGTATGGCATTTGCTATGAAGGTGGCTCAGGGTGCGGTAGACATTACCAAGTGTCCCCACATGTCCGATGACGCATTGGCAACTCTTTCAGAGGCTACGGCACCGCCTATGAAGACCATCAAGGTTGGAACAGGTGAGGCAGAGTATACACTGGGCGGCGAGACCGTACTTTTCCGTCATGAGAAGACCTATGTAAGCAAATCCCGCTATGCGGTTTCCATTTCCTGCTGTGAGGAAAATATGGATGCCAAGCTTGAGGCTGCAAAGGTTGTTGATTATGACCGTATCGGCGAGCGTATGCATGTTGAGATGCTGTATCTGGATTATTGCGGAGACTGCACACCGGATGGCTATGCGGAGTTTGTTAAGAAAGCGGCAGAAAGCGGAAAAACTCTGGTACTTAATTGTACCAATGTTGATGTTGCGAAAGCAGCTCTGGATGTATGTAAGGATGCAAAGCCCATTCTGGATGGCGCTGACGCTTCCAACTATGAGGCTATGAGCAAGCTGGCTGCGGAGGCCGGTGTTGTTCTGGGCGTTCATGGAGCAGATCTCAATGAGCTCTATGATACCGTTGCAGCGATTGAGAAGCTGGGCAACAAGAACCTGGTTCTGAATGTGGGAACGGCTTCTGTTAAGGATGCATTTGCAAATGCAGTTCAGATTCGCCGTGCGGCACTGAAGAATACGGATCGTACCTTTGGTTATCCGTCTATCGTGAATGTAGGCGCATTGGCTCCTGGAGATGCTACTATGCAGGCAGCGCTTGCTTCTTTGTTTACCGTTAAGTATGGTTCCATCATCGTTATGGAGAGCATGAACTATGCACAGGCACTTCCTCTTTACGGTCTGCGTCAGAACGTATTTACTGACCCACAGAAGCCCATGAAGGTTGAGCCGGGCATCTATGCTCTGAATGGCGGAGATGAGAATTCCGTATGTCTGACCACCGTTGACTTTGCTCTGACCTACTTTGTAGTATCCGGCGAGCTGGAGCGTTCCGGTGTTCCCTGTAACCTGATTATCAGTGATGCAGGCGGACTTTCCGTACTGACCGCTTGGGCGGCCGGTAAGCTTTCTTCTACCTCCGTATCCAAGTTCATTATTGAGAACGTGGAGCCCAAGGTGAAGTCCAGAAAGCTGATTATTCCTGGTAAGGTAGCTGTTCTGAAGGGTGACATTGAGGCGAAGCTTCCGGGTTGGGAAGTAATCGTTGCTCCCAACGAGGCAGTTCAGCTTGTGAAGTTCTTAAAGGACATGCAGGCAAACGGCGAGATTTAAGATCATTGTTTAGGACATCGTGGGTGAGGTTTTACATGCGGTGTGGCTGAACGTATATTGAAAGTAACTGTTATAGCCAGGTTTGGAAGGAAGCTTCCGGACTTTAGGGTTATCATCTGAATTTAATGAAAATATAATGGGATTGCGGCTGTTCCGATTTGTCCTGGGATAGCCGGCAATCCGAAAAAAGGAGAAGAACTATGGCAAAATTTATTACCATTGGTGAGAGACTTTCCACCACAGCGCCGGCTGTAAACAAGGCTTTTACAGAGAGAGATCCGGAGCCTATCTTAAAGCGTGCAAAGCAGCAGTTAGATGCAGGCGCTACTTATCTGGATGTGAATATCGGACCGGCTGAGAATGACGGACCGGAGCTGATGAAGTGGGCGGTTGAGCTTCTGCAGAGCAACTTTGACAATGTTCCGCTGGCACTGGATACCTCCAATGTGGCAGCTATCGAGGCTGGTATTTCCGTATACAAGCGTGACAAGGGCAAGCCCATCGTAAACTCTGCGGATGCAGCCGGAAGAATTGAGTACATTGATCTGGCAGCGGCCAATGATGCAATTGTTATTGCTCTTTGCAATGGCGAGGGTATCGCTAAGGATAATGACGAGCGTATGATGTACATGCAGACCATGATGGAGCGTGGTATGGAGCACGGCATGGCTGTAGAAGAGGATATGTGGTTTGACCCGTTATTCCTGGTTATCAAGGGAATGCAGGATAAGCAGATGCAGGTTCTGGAGTTCATTAAGATGATCTCCGACATGGGCATGCAGAGCACCGGCGGTCTGTCCAACAATTCCAATGGTATGCCTAAGCACATCCGTCCGATTATGGATTCTGCTATGGTTGCTATGGCTATGATGAATGGTTTGACATCTGCGATTGTTAACCCCAATGACCTGCGGTTGATGGAGACCATTAAGTCTTGTGATATTATTAAGAATAATAATCTTTATGCGGATTCTTATTTGGAGATCTAATCTGCTACTTGGAATTTGCGGCAGGATTTGAACAAAGCGAAAGAGAGATGCCCCGGAGGATGGGGTGTCTTTCTTTTTATGGATTTTTATGAGACATGAAAATATGAAGCATATTTGTATTAATTTTGTGAATGATAAAACGCAAAATTATTGATAACAAAAAGTTTTGCGTTTATCATAAAACAGAGGTGACAAAATATGCTGATTCGAAGAGAGCAATATTTTAAAAAGTTAATTAGATACAGGGATAAAGATATAGTAAAAGTTATTACAGGAATTAGAAGATGCGGAAAGTCCGTGTTATTAAAGGAAATTTATTATGGGTATCTGCTGGAACAGGGGGGTTCTAAGAAACACATTTCCTTTAACATTTGAGGAGTTTTACAATTATAGAAAGTTGGATAAAAGTGACGTTTTTCGTGAGTATTTGATGTTTGGAGGGCTTCCTTTTATTTGATTTTTAGCTGGATGAAGATAGTTTAAACCGGGCTTAAAAGAGGAACTGACTTTACAAGAGTTATTATATGCGATAACATATATGGGAGAAAGGAAAATGAATGTTTATATGAGTTGAGGGTGAAGTTTTTAAGTGATATAGAATACCGACTTTTTCATGGGAATTTAAGTATTATGGAATTGTGAAAAAAGAAACATTAAGGAGAAAAGGACTATGAATACACTACAGAAGCAGACAACGACAAATATTCAGGAGAAGTCAAATCTTATCTGGTCTATTGCTGATTTGATAAGAGAATATTATAAGCCTCATGAGTATGGAAAAGTGATTCTTCCTATGTGTGTCATTAAAAGGTTTAATGATGTGCTTGCTCCTACAAGGCAGGAGGTTTGGGATACTTATGAAAAGGTAAAGCATCTGGAAGTGATAGAGGGCTTTTTGGAAACGGCATCCGGATATAAATTCTATAATATCAGCCCATTTGATTTTCAAAATCTTTGTGATGACGCAACACATATTGAAAAGAATTTCAGGGAGTATATGAATGGATTTTCCGATAATGTGCAGGATATTATTGAAAATTTTGAATTTGACAGAGAGGTTACCAAGCTTGCTAATAATGGGATGCTGTTTCTGATTATTGAAGCATTCAATAAGCCGGCGGCATATATGGGAGCAGATAAGATTACATCGGTTGATATGGGGTATATTTTTGAAGATTTGGTTCGGAGATTTTCAGAGTCTTATGATGAGCAGGCAGGGGCACATTTTACATCAAGAGATATTATTTATCTTATGACAGATCTGCTTATTTCGGAAGATAAGGATACCATGATTCAGGAGGGCGTTGCAAAAACTGTCTATGATATGACCATGGGTACAAGCCAGATGCTGACTTGTATGACGGAAAGGCTTCTGGAGCTGGATGCGGAGGCAGATGTAAGGGTATTTGGTCAGGAATTAAATCCGGAAACCTTTGCCATTGCCAAGGCGGATATGCTTATTCGTGGCGGAAACAGCGATAATATGAGACAGGGAAATACCTTATCGGATGATAAGTTTAAGGACTATAAATTTGATTACATTATCAGCAATCCGCCCTTTGGCATTGAGTGGAAAGTGGAGAGGATTGCCGTGGAAGCAGAGGCGAAGCTGGGTGATCAAGGGAGATTTTCTGCAGGGCTTCCCAAAATCAGTGATGGGCAGATGCTATTTGATCTGAATGGCATTGCAAAGCTGAAAGATGATGGCAGAATGGCGATTATACATAATGGTTCTTCCCTGTTCACCGGGGCGGCAGGTTCGGGAGAATCGGAAATCAGAAGATATATCATTGAAAATGACTGGCTGGATGCGATTGTCCAGTTGTCTACGGATGTATTTTACAATACGGGTATCACGACCTATATCTGGATCATTTCGAAAGAAAAATCAAGGGAGAGACAGGGAAAGGTGCAGCTTATTGATGCATCTAAGATGGTTGAGTCAAGAAGAAAGAATATTGGAAGCAAAAGGAATGATATTACGGATGCATGCAGGGAAATCATTGTAACTGCTTACGGGGAGTTTAGAAACAAATCTTATGAATTAGATGGTAAATTTTGTGAGAGTAAGATTTTCAATAATGAGGATTTTGGTTTTAACAGGATTCAGATTGACAGTCCATCCTATGATGAGGATGGAAAGCGGATAACGAAGGGGAAAAGGAATCAGCCTGTTGCTGATACTGCAAAAAGGGATTTTGAGAATGTTCCCTTGACGGAAGATATTGATAGTTATTTTGACAGGGAAGTAAAGCCGTATAATCCGGAAGCATGGATTGAAAGATCCAAAACAAAGGTTGGCTATGAGATTCCTTTTACAAGATATTTTTATAAATATGAGGCACCAGAACCAGCAGAAGTGATTGCGGAGAGAATTGAAAGCCATGAAAAGGAGATTATAGCCTCCTTGGAGAAGTTGTTTGGTAAAGGGGGCAGGGAATGATGGCGAGACAGATGAAAGATTCTGGGGTGGAATGGATTGGGGAGATTCCTGATGGCTGGGACATATGTCGGATCAAAGATTATTTCTTAGTGAAAAATGGCTCAACACCTAATAGTAGTAAAAGTAATTACTGGAATGGAGATATACCTTGGATTACGCCATCTGATTATAAAACAAATGATGTTTATATTAATGTTTCTGCAAGAACTATCACAAAAGAGGGATATGATTCTTGTGGAACTAATATGGTTCCAGCAAACTCTATAATTGTTTCAAATAGGGCACCGATTGGAAGTGTAGGAATTGCAAAAATCCCATTGTGTACAAGCCAAGGATGCAAATCTCTTGTAAAAAAAAGTGACATAGAGAGTAAATTTGTGTATTATTTTTTGGCTATTTCTGATTCAGAATTGAATATTTTGGGAAGAGGAACAACATTTTTAGAATTGTCATCATATGATTTAGGATTATTTGCTATTTCAATACCTCCTATAAATGAGCAAAAAAAGATTGTTGATTTTCTTGATGAAAAAGTAGAAGAAATTGAATCTGTTATTGAAAAGACGAAAGAAACGATTGATGATTATAAAAAGTATAAACAGGCAATTATTTCTGATGCGGTGACAAAGGGATTGAATCCTAATGTGAGAGTAAAAAAGAGTAAAAATGAGTATCTTGGAATGATTCCTATACATTGGAATGAAAAGAGAATAAGATTTTTGGGTACATGTCAAAATGGAATAAGCAAATCATCCGAATATTTTGGAGAGGGCTATCCTTTTATAAGTTATGGCGATGTTTATAAGAACTATGCTTTACTAAATAAAGGAAATGGACTGGTGAAATCTAGCAAGAGTGATAGAGAGATTTATTCAGTCCAATATGGAGATGTGTTTTTTACTAGAACATCAGAAACGATTGAGGAAGTAGGATTTGCATCAACATGTTTAAAAACGATTGAAGATGCTGTTTTTGCAGGATTTGTTATAAGATTTAGGCCAAATAGTCAACAAGAGTTGCTTCCTGAATTTTCAAAATATTATTTTAGAAGCGATATACATAGAAGATTTTTTGTAAAAGAAATGAATCTTGTGACAAGGGCTTCATTAAGTCAAGAACTGTTAAAAAAATTGCCCGTTTTGCTTCCACTACTGGAGGAGCAGAAAGAAATTGCAGAATATCTTGATAAAAAATGTTCTGAAATTGATAATCTGATTATGAAAAAAGAGGAGTTGCTTGTAGATTTAGAAAGCTATAAAAAATCATTGATTTATGAGTATGTGACAGGAAAAAAAGAAATTAGATAAAAAATTTGTATAGATATACTTAATGAAAAGAATAATTTGCTATACAGGAGGAAGAAAAATGAGTTTTGATGCACATGAGGAAAAAATAAGAAAAATATTTTCAGGAGATGCTCAATTTATAATACCAAGAAATCAAAGAAAATATGTTTGGGAGGAAAAACAGTGGAAAGAGCTATTAGGGGATATTGAATACATTATGAATCGAAAAAGGGATTCTAATAAAGATATTTCACATTTTTTAGGTAGCTTTGTATTACAAGAAAAGGAGACATCTTATGAAATAATAGATGGTCAACAAAGAATAACAACATTATTTATAATATTATCAGCGATTTGCATTCGGCTTAATGAGCTTGGAAATCAGGAGGAACATGGAAAAACGAGGGCAGTATTTAAGTGGAAATATTGGTTTGCAATCGCAGTTTATGAGGTTGAGAAATAAGAGCATTGTTAATATCTCATTTATTATGTCACAAGCATGTGAGTATAGAGAAAATCTTAGTAAAAATAATCTACTGGATAAGAGTTTGATTAATAAAGAAAGTGATGGAAATAAGCTTGTAGTACAATGTTTATACTTTTATTATAGTTATTTTTCAGAGAATTGCCGAATGCTAGAGGAAATAGTTGCAATTAGAGAAGTTATTTTGGATATGAAAGTTATACATATAGCATCTGAGGATGAGTTGGATTGCTATGATATTTTTGAAATATTAAATGCAAGGGGAGTAGATCTTGAAGATAGCGAACTATTAAAAAATTTTATTTTTAAATATGCACAACCACAATATTCGATTGACCGGGCAAAAGAAATATGGACAAAAATTGAAAAAAATATGGGTCAATGTAATGGAAACATGGAACAATTCCTATCTCACTTTGTTACTTATAGATATTATAAGCCTACAAAAGATGAAGGAGTTTTTCGTATTATTAAGGCAAATACTAGTAAGAATGAAGTAAATATCTTGTTAGATGAATTGTTGAAAGCAAGTAAGCGTTATATTATATTTTATCATCCAGAGAGGTCAGATAATGCAGTTATAGAGAAATGCTTAAAATTTTTTGCTTTAGTAAACCATCGGCAGTTTCGTCCATTATTTATGTCACTTATGGATGTATATGAAAGGGGATATTTTACAGAAAGGCAATTGAATAATATTTGTATTTATTTAAAGAATTTTTCCTTTGCATACACACTTGTTATGAAAAATTCTTCTAATAATATAGATACAAAAATTCATGAACTTTCTCGAGAAATATATTTAGAACATTCAGATCGAATTCTTAATAAAATAAAATTAGAATTGAATAAATTTTATCCAGAGTATGCAGAGTTCGAGGCAGCTTTTTTTAATATTGGTTTTTCAAATAAAAATAAAAAATATTCAAATTCAAATAATAGAAAAAGAATGAGATATATTCATGGTGAAATTGAGGAATATGAGCAAGCTACAAATGAGTTGACTTGCAACTTTAAAGAGTGCAACTTGGAACATATAATGAATGATTCAGATAATAATGCATTTACCAGTAGAGTTGGGAATATCCTTCTTTTGTCAGAACATATCAATAATAACATGGGCAATGCCTCTTTTAATGAGAAGAAGATAAGATTAAAAAGATCTAATTTACTTACAGTAAAAAAGTTTCTTGAGCATTATGGTAATTTAGATGAATGGAATGAAGAAAAAATAGATAAGAGAACAAAAGCAATAGCTAAATTAGCTTATAACTCAGTTTGGAAGATAGATTAGATAAATGTAAATGGCATATATGATAAGAAAGGAAGACAGTGATTGAATTATCATTGCTCTTACATTGCTTATGTGATACAATAACAATATAAAATCATTGGAGGTGCAATATGGCTACATTACAAATTCGTGTTGATGACATACTTAAAAAGCAGGCGGATGCCCTGTTTTCGAGTTTAGGGTTAGATACGTCAACAGCAATACGCATTTTTTTAAATGCGGCTATTGAAAATTGCGGGATACCTTTTTCTGTTCAGCATAATGCAGTTCCTTATTCTCTTCAGGAGGCTGTTTATGACAGTAGACTTCAGCGGAATCTTGCCGGGCCTTTTGAAAATGCGGAGGATGCAGTGGCGTCTATGCTGGAGGACTAACCAATGTATAAAATTGTTTACACAAACCGTATGAAGAAAGACGCAAAACTTATGAAGAAAAGAGGCAAGGATATGAATAAGCTTGTCAATATACTTTCCTTGCTTGCCAGTGGCAACCCTTTGCCTGCTCAATACAAAGATCATTCTCTGACTGGCAATTTGCAAGATTTTAGAGAATGTCATATAGAGCCAGATTGGCTGCTTATGTATCAAATTTATAAAGACACCTTGATTCTCTCGGCTACTGCAACGGGAAGTCATGCTGATTTGTTTGGGAAATAAGGCTTTCTGGCATCTTGTGTAAACTTAAAAATTTATATTACCGCCACATATGTATAATAATAAATTTTTATACTATGATTTGGCGGTATTATCGTTTATTATATATCTGCGAATGAGGTTATAGAGAGAGGTAAAGCAAATGGACACAAAAGAAAAAAGATTTGAATCTGACATAGAAAACAGCATGCTCACCCAAGGCGGCTTTACAAAGGGCGATTTAAAAACCTATGACAGAGAAAAGGCCATTGATTTACCAAAACTGATCGCATTTGTGGAGAAGACGCAGCCAAAACAATGGGAACGGTACAAAAGAAACTATGGTACAGATGCAGAAAAGAAATTTTACAAAAGATTTCAGGAGAGTATTGATACCTTTGGACTTTTGTATGTTTTAAGACATGGCTTTGAGGACAGGGGAGCAAAGATTGAGATTGTTGCTTTTAAGGAGAATAATAATCGGAGCCAGAAAGTGATTGACGATTACAATAGCAATATCGTAACCTGTACCAGACAGTTTAAATATTCGGCTCAAAATGAAAACAGCATAGATATGGTGCTTTCTGTGAATGGCATTCCTTTGGTGGCATTGGAACTGAAAAACCAGTTGACAGGCCAGTCTATTGCCAATGCAAAGAAACAGTTTATGTATGACAGGAATCCAAGAGAATTATGTTTCCAATTTGACAAGAGATTTCTGGTCTATTTTGCAGTAGATTTGAATGAAATTGCAATGACCACGAGGCTGGCAGGAAAGGATACATTTTTTCTTCCCTTTAATCAGGGAACCAATGGAGCAGGAGAGGTAGGAGGGGCAGGAAATCCCGAGAATCCTAACGGTTATACCACATCTTATTTGTGGGAAAAGGTATTGACCAGAGATAATCTCCTTGAGCTTATACATAAATTTATCCAGAGGGTAGAAGAAGAAAAGATCTTATATAAAAATGGGACAGAAACCAAAAAGAAGAGCGTTAAGCTGATTTTTCCCAGATATCATCAGTTGGATGTTGTCAACAAGCTGGTTGCGGATGTAAAAGCCAATGGTTCCGGAAAAAATTATTTGATTCAGCATAGTGCAGGATCGGGCAAGAGCAATTCCATTGCTTGGCTGGCCTATGAGTTATCAGAGCTGCATGATCAGAATGATAAGCCTGTTTTTACATCTATTATTGTTATAAATGACAGAACTGTTTTGGACAGGCAGATACAGAACACAATCTTTAGCTTTGATCATATTAAGGGAATGGTAGAGAAAATAGATGATGAGAAACATTCTTCGGATCTGAAAGACGCAATTAATGATGGAAAGAAGATTATTATTACCACATTGCAGAAGTTTCCATATATTTATGATGAAATCAATGACACAACAGATAAGAGATTTGCAGTCATAGTAGATGAAGCACATAGCTCCCAATCAGGAAAAACAGCAGGAAAGCTGAAAGCAGCCCTTGCAGATACGGAAGAAGCATTAAGGGAATTTGCGGAAATTGAGGGCAGAGAGGAACAGGAAATCAAAGATGAAGAAGACAAATTAGTGGAGCAGATGCTAACGCATGGCAAGCATAAGAATTTGTCATTCTTTGCTTTTACAGCAACTCCCAAAGAAGCAACTTTGGAGGTATTTGGAGTTAAGCTTCCAAATGGAAAGTTTCGGGCATTTCATATCTATAGTATGCGGCAGGCAATAGAAGAGGGCTTTATTCTTGACGTACTGAAGAATTATATGACTTATAAAAATTGCTATCGGATTGCGAAAAATACTCCAGGCAATCCAGAACTTCCTGCTTCACAGGCATTAAAGGCGATTCAGAGGTATGAATCACTTCATCCCCACAATTTACAGCAGAAAACGGCGATTATTGTTGAGACTTTTCGAAGCGTTACAAAGAATAAAATCAACGGAAATGCAAAGGCAATGGTAGTAACTGCCTCCAGGCTGCATGCTATCCGATACTATCATGAATTTAAAAGATATCTGGAACGAAAAGGATACCATGATCTTGAGATTCTGGTTGCATTTTCCGGCATTGTGAAAGATGGAGAGAAAGAATATACGGAGGAGGGAATCAATAAAAGAAAAGACGGCACCAGAGTGAAAGAAAGCCAACTGCCTGCGGAGTTTCATAAGGATGAGTATGCCATGCTGATTGTTGCGGAAAAATATCAGACAGGCTTTGACGAACCTCTCCTGCATACGATGTTTGTGGATAAGAAGCTGAAAGGTGTGAAAGCAGTACAGACATTATCAAGGCTTAACAGAACCTGTTCGGGTAAAACGGACACCTTTGTTCTGGATTTTGTAAATACGGCTGAGGAAATCAAAGAAGCATTTGAACCATATTTTGAGTGTACGGAATTGGATCAGGAGATTAATGTTAATCTGATCTATGATACCAGGACAATGCTTAGAAGCTATGGATTGTATAATGAAGAGGATATAGAGAAGCTGTTGAAAATTTTTTATAAGAAATCGCCGCAAAATGATACGGATTTGGGAAAAATGGCAGGTGTGCTTACTCCGGTTATAAACAGATACAAGGCATTGCCGGAAGATAAGAGATTTGATTATAAGAAGCTCATTCATAATTTTAATAAATGGTATTCCTATATTATTCAGATTTCCAGAATGTTTGATATGTCCTTACAGAAAGAGTTTCATTTTACACAGTATCTGGAAAAGATGCTGCCGCCGGCCACAGATGAGAAGCCTGTAGATTTGGAAGATAAACTGAGGCTGGAATTTTATAAATTGGAGCAGACCTTTAAAGGAGATATTTCTTTGAATCCAACAGTGGAAGCTTCCACGTTGGTGAATCCCAAGACTTTGAAAACTTCCGGAAAAGGTATGGATAAAGATGAGCTTTTGGATGTTATTATAGACAAGATCAATGAAAAATATCTGGGATTTTTCTTGGAGAGCGATAGAGTTGTTGTGGAACAGCTCTATAATAGATGCGTAAAGTACAATGATAAAATCAAGATGCAGGCCAGGAAAAATGATGAGGAGGTATTTAACCGTTCTATCTTTCCGGAGATTTTTAAGAAAGTAGCTCAGGAATGCTATATGGAGCAGATGAAAGCATTTTCAAAATTATTTGAGGATAAGATTTTTTATAATTCTGTTATGGAATCTATGGCAGCAGAGGCGTATAAAGATTTGCGGAACAGATGATGGAGAATATTTAACATCAGAGCCATCGCAGGCGAGTTAGGGTATGGGGCTATAAAAAAGTTGCAGGAAAGGGTGAAAAACATGCAGTTATATCAGTTTGAAAGAATCTATATAAACATGGAAAAAGAATTCGGAAAGCTTAGGAAGGGAGAAGAAGAGGTTTATTCCATGCTTCTGTTACCATTAGAAGGAAATGCATTAAAAATACACCGGGAATTCCCGGCATCAAACAGCCGACGATTAAGGGAAGCTATTGCTCTGGTACTGTTTGATATAAAGGAGAAGTGTACTGGAGAAGCGGCAGATACTGAGAGATTTAGGAATGAAGATAATGAGAAACTGGAAAAAGCACTTCTAATGGCATTTGATCCATATACAAATAAAGAGATAATGGAACTGTTTAAGCGGCAGAACAAGAAAGATGAATTCACACAGGATATGCTTAAAAACTATTATAAGCTTCCGGTTATGTGCCTGTTAAGGATCAAAGATTCCATAGATACATGGGAAAAACAATCCGGAGCAAATGGATATTTTGACTTTATAGAAAGCTATATGGGGAGCGAGATTAAAGGAACAGAAATGAACTTTAGTATCATGAGTTTTGGAATGGGAAAGGGTAAGATATAATCATTTTTAGGAAAAGCATTAATGGAAATAGATTATAATTAAACAGACTTATCAGAAGACATATAAACAGTGTTCTAATTAGCAAGAAAAGAATACTTAAAGAAACGGAATCAAAATTTTACATAGTCTTGGAGGAAAAAGATGGAACAAGGCTCAAACCAAAGACTTAAGTTACTATATTTAATGAAAATTCTATTAGAAAAGACAGACGAAACGCACAGTATCACTATGCAAGAAATTCTTACTTCTTTAAAAGCATATGGCATAAATGCCGAGCAAAAGAGTATCTATACGGATATGGGCTTATTAAGACAATATGGAATGGATATTATAGGTATATAAGAAAACCGTACCTATCATTATCATATTGAAAACCGCCAGTTTGAACTGGCAGAACGAAAGCTTTTGGTTGATTCTATTCAAGCGGCAAAATTTCTTACCACAAAGAAATCCAATGAACTAATCAAAAAGATTGAAGGATTAGCCAGTCAATACGAGGCATCTCAACTTCACAGACAGGGATGGGAAGAGCCCGAGATAGAAGAAAGACTGGAGTGTGTTGAAAGGACAATTGTGACGCTTTCCTTTAGGCAAAGAGTGCCGAAAAAAAGTGCCGAAAAAAAAGTGCCGGAAAAAACACGGGTACAGTATGAAATGATATTGTCAGCCATGGAATCAGGAAGGTGGTATCAGGCCAAAGACTTTTTGGAGGTTGTAGGTGTTAAGGAGAGAAGAATGAGAATACTCCTTGGGGAACTGACAGCGGCTCACTTGCTGGAAGATAATGGTTCGACAAAAGGGAAAAAGTATAGAAAGCTGTGACAGATGGCAGGAGTGAAATTTTAACTAGGCTCTGGCTATTAGTGAACATTTGCAATAGAATATAGTAAAATATATATCATCATATAAGTATTTATAAGGTTAAAGAAATTCAGTAAGAGATAATTGGAAGAATATATAAGCATGAAAATAGGATTTTTATGCTTGAGTATGCTTCTTGAATAAACGAGCAGACACATTTGTTCGAGACATTAGGAGGACAAAAATGCAAATTACGATTATACACGGCCAAAGCCACAAGGGTTCCACCTATCACATCGCAAGAATGCTTGCGGAAAAGCTTGGGGGCAATATTACGGAATTTTTCCTGCCAAGGGATTTTGGCTCCTTTTGCGTTGGGTGTACCAATTGCTTTGAAAAGGCAGAAAATATGTGTCCTCATTATGAGACGCTAGGGCCGATTACAGAAGCCCTGGACAGGGCGGATGTGATTATTCTGGCAAGTCCGGTGTATGTATATCATGTGACAGGAGCTATGAAGAATTTTCTGGATCATTACGGGTATCGCTGGATGGTGCACCGTCCGGAGGAACGGATGTTTCGAAAGCAGGCAGTCTGTATTTCTACTGCCGCAGGAGGCGGGATGAAGAGTGCGAATAAGGATATGGCGGACAGCACCTTTTTCTGGGGGATTGCAAAGACCTACCGCTATGGCGTAGGCGTGGCGGCAGTATCCTGGGCGAAAGTAAGACCGGGGCTGAAAAGGCGTATTGATGCAAGAACTACCGCATTGGCACAGGAAATCAGGAGAAATCACGGAAAAATAAAGCCATCCATAAAGACAAGATGCTTTTTCCATGTGATGAGGCTGGCCCAGAAAAGCGGCTGGAATCCGGTGGATGCGAATTATTGGAGGGCGAAAGGGTGGCTGGGGAGAAAGCGGCCTTGGAGAGCTTGAATGATATCAGGTGCCCAGATAAGAGCAAAAAAGAAAGGGCTGGTAGAGAACAGCCCTTAATTGCTAGAAATGAAGCAGAATGGCTTCTATATTGATGCTGCATTTGGAGCAGGCAGGAGAAAAATAACACAGCAAAACTTTCCGGATAGCTTCCTGAAAGCTGCAGGGTTTATTTCATTTTGCCTGTTTTTCCTAAACATTACCTCCAATCAGGAACAATGCTCCGTTCATTTCTTTGAATGTAGTGATATTTCCCTCTGTAAATGCGATTGTGTCTCCGTCCTTATATAATTCTTTTTCTGTGATTTGGAAAATGGACATTAGATACAGTTTTTCATGTATCTCAGCCCAATGGGATTTGGGATCTAAAAACCACAGCTCCGGAAAGCCAAATTGCCGAAGTCCCCATGTCCCCATGAGAAGCATGTCTCCTTTCTGACCCTGCCGGATGGCGATCCATAAGGGAGCCGGAAAATAATTGGGATCTTCTGCATTTTTCTTTAAAATATCTGCATTTTGTAAGTATACTCGGCGGCTGATGAGCAGCTCGGCGGCATTTACATAGACACCAAGAGAACCCTCCGCTTCCAGCAAGGCTCCAACCAGACTTGTGAGCAAGCGGCATACCTGGCGTTTGCCTGCCAGAGATTGACCGCCTCCTTTTTGCACGATGAGCCAGAATGATTTACTGTTGCAGATGGCCTGATATTCTTCTGGGTTGAACATGCTGTATTGGGGCGTATTAGGAAGGTTCATTTCCTCAGGCGGTACGGGGAAAGGCATGTAAGAGCACCAGAACTCCGTTTCCTCCAATTTTACGATTATATGGGTTAGTGGAGAGTGGCTTTGGTCTATTTCTCCCACAGCATCGGAACCAAAAACCTGTTTCACGATAGTTGCTGCTTGTGAGGCGTCTTCCATCACCCGGTCCATAATCAGAATGCAAGCCGTATCTGATTCCGCCTGCTGAGAGAATGCCTTGTCTGATATGGATGGTGTTTTCTTTTTGGAACGGTTAAATAATCCCATATTTCTTCCTCCTCATTACAGTTCCGTAATATCCTGCCAGTACACCTTTATCTAAATCCATTTCCAGCCGCAGATACATGCGTCTGTAAATCGATTTGTGTACCAGCAGGATATTACTGTTTTAAGTTGTTGCATAACGGTACTAAAAATTTATCATTAACACTTGACATTTCTTAGCTGAACTTTAAGCTGCGAAATGGTATGAAAAGGCTGTGTATTTATTTAATAAACCCGCCCATCCTCCAATTCATCGTATCTGGCATCTTCAAAAAATCCTTGCCCTGTCTCAAGATTTTGCAGTCCCCAGCATCCGAGAATGTCATCGGCACTGTGAAACTGCCTATATGGGTGCATCCAGGTTATCATGCGTATGATGTATTTCTATAATTTTACAATCTCATCATTCATGGATTTCCCCTGAAACTTAACGCTTCCTTAGTTCAGAAATAGCCCCATAATGCAATACATCAAATTCATCAGGAGCAATTTCCTCAAGAAGCTTTTTATGTTCCTGCTCCCACATGGAAGCCTCTTTTTCAGCAAGGGAAGCTCCAATCCCACGGCAGGCTTTCATTCTACCATTCCAGCTATCACGGGTAAATGGCACTTTTAGCATAAATTCTTCATGGTATGCAAGCTCAAAGCTTTCGCTATAGCAGTCGGGTATGTCTATGGGATGTATGGTTTCGCCGGCACCACTCCAATTTGGATTATATTTTAACACAAGATTTTCACTGGCTCCCGCAATCTTATCTTCAAATGGCAGCCATGCCATATATAAAACAAGAATACAGCCCTTTTTCTTAAGCATTCCATAGAGCTTAGGCATCACAACTTTATGATTGAAATACCAAAAACATTGGCAAGCTGTAATTACATCAAAAGTATTATCGCCAAAATTGATATCCTCTGTTGATACAATATGGTAATCTATATCCATACCCTTTGAGAGAATTCTGGCTTGCTTAATTTGGTTTTCCGATATATCCGTTGCCGTCCACTTTGCACCATATGGATACATGTTTCTTGGAAGAACGCCTGTCCCTGTTCCGATATCAAGAATGGATTGCCCCTCTAAACATAATTTGCGGTCAAGAATTTTTTGATAAAACTCTTTGGGATAAATGTCACGGAACTTTGCATAATCGAGAGAGGCTTTCCCCCAATCAAAAGGGATTCCGTTATCTATATTTTCGTTGATTATTTCCATACCATATCTCCATTTATTGCGATCTGCTGATAACAGAATTGTACCATAGAAATGGTTTGTAATTCTACCAATTTATGAAGAATAAGCCGGCAAATCAATATTAAACATTTGCTATACCTAAAACTACAGGCTATAATAAGGCTAAAGTGATAGAAACAGCAGGAAATGATGTAATAAGAGGAAATGGACATGAAAGGGATCGCATGGCTTAAGGGGGGACTGCTGGGGTTGGTCTTCATGCTGGCAGGATGTGGGCAAAGTACGGAGATTATGGATGGGACACTTGGGGATGGGATGAGAGTACCGGGGACGATGGAAGTGTTGGAGCAATTTAAGATTGACAATCGGGGAAGAAGAGTTTTGATTTTCAAATTCAGGACGGAATTTATGATTATGAGATAGCGGTCTATCTTATAAAGGAAAGCGAGTATGAGCAAGTGTACCGAATTCTGGGAAAGGCTCGGCTCCGGGCAGAGGTTTCATGGTAAGAGAACTATATCGTCGATTCCGGATTGATTACAACAGAGACTTAACGGTCATGCTTTAATGGTAAATTAACCGTATACCAGGATGGACCTGGTATACGGTCTTTCATAAGAACAGGTTTTTTCTTCTGGGCTATATCAGGTATTTCACTACAGCTTTTCATAAGAAACCAACTGCTCAACAGGAATACGCTGGGCAGCAAAACGGTTGGTATCCCCCAAACCCTCGGCGGAATAGCCTACCGCCAGAATGTTCACCGGCTCTAGGTTGGCAGGAAGTTTAAATTCTTCACGAAGCACATCCGGCTTAAAGTAGCAGATCCACACAGAGCCCAGCCCAAGCTCCGCAGCCTGAAGCATCATGTGATCCGTCAGAATGGAGGCATCAATATCGCCGGACTGCTTTTTGTCATAGGGGCGCACCCATGCCTTGTCGTGGTCGGCGCAGACAATAATTGCCAGGGGCGCACCATAAATATTGGCGGACTTTCCTATTTTGGAAAGTCCCTCTTCACTTTGAACCACAATCAGGTGAACCGGCTGACGGTTAGCGGCGGTGGGAGCTACATGGGCGGCTTCCAGAATCTTTTCCAGCTTTTCAGTCTCTACGGACTGTCCGGTATAGCTGCGTACGGAGCAGCGTTTCTTTGCAATACTTAAAAAATCCATGGCAATCAATCCTTTCTTTGCAATCAGGCCCAATGGCCGTAAATGGTATCCTTTCGGATGACTTTGTGTTATATTGAATACGTATCAATCAACAATTCTATTGTAACATGTTAGGCAAAACCTGCAAGAGGGCACTTTTCAGGTAGATACTTCCCAAAAGGATAGCAGCAAGGAGACACGAATATGAAAAATAAAAATCACCAATTTAACTGTCCGGTAGAAGCCACCCTGTCTTTGATTGGAGGAAAATACAAACCGCTTGTGTTGTGGCATTTGAGGATGCGGCCGCTTCACTATATGGAATTGCAGCGCCTTATTCCCAGGGCGACCCCTAAAATGCTTTCCCAGCAGCTACATGATTTGGAAGACTGTGGTTTGATTCACCGGGACGTGATACCGGAAAAGCCCCCCAAAACAATCTATTCCCTCACCGTTTTCGGACACAGCATTATTCCCGTTATCAGTGCCATGTGCGACTGGGGGACAGCTTATCTGGAGAAATTAGAGGTGCAGCCGCCGTGCGGTACCTCCGGCCGAATCTGATTTCAGCAAAAACCGTTCCCCCTCATAAATGCGTACCGGATTTCCACGGACAATTTGGTTATGCTCCTGCCATGCCGCATGAATCTGCTTTTTTTCCTGCTCCTGTGTTAAGTGTTTCAGCCTTTCCTGAAGCTTTTCCATAGCCCGCTGCTTATTTTGGAACTGGCTGCGTTCCTCCGTGGATTCTGCGGCAAGTCCCGTGGGCAGATGGATGATGCGCACGCCTGTCTCAACCTTATTGACATTTTGACCGCCTTTTCCGCCGCAGTGGAATTTCTCTATGCGGTATTCCTCATTTGTATCAATTTTATCCTGCTCGGGAATGATGCTCACATCCACATACCAGTTCTTTCTTCTGTGATTCTTCCGAAAAGGACTTTTGCAGATCCACATCACCGTGCCCTCCAGAGGGCTTAAATCCCGTTCCGTGCGGAAACGAATGGAATCAAAGCAGCCCTTTTCAATGCCCTTGGTGCTTGACAATAGTTCAATATCTCCATATTCATTTTTTAATGCTTCAAACAGCTTTCCAACGGCCAGCTGGCATTCAGATGGCCCCTGGCCGGCACTTAGTTGTATTATCATATTTTTTTGTCTCTTTCTAATGTAGATTCAATTTTTTTGGATATTTGTTATGCTATTTTGGCAGACTTGGATGTTCGGTAATTATTCAGTATAGGTCGAAGCACTTGCCTTTACTTTTCATTCCTTGCTTCCTGCCTTAAAATTATAGACAGGCTTCAAGATCTCCGTTACCTCTGCCGTCTCTGTTATCTGTTTCAAAATTTCCGCCATAGCCCGGTAAGCAAAAGGCGCTTCATCCAATGTGCTGCTTCCCACGCAGGTACTATAGATACCTTTCATTTCTTTCTTGAATTCAGATACCGTATGACGGCTTTTCACCTCCGTGCGCTTCATCCTGCGGCCGGAGCCATGAGGTGCGGAAGCATTCCAGGCAGGATTTCCTTTTCCAAATCCAAGAATGACGCCCTCTTTCATATTTACAGGGATAATTACCCGCTCCCCCTCCTTTGCGGAGATGGCCCCTTTTCGAAGCACGCCGGAAGTATCCAGATAATTGTGCGTTGCGGAAAATTGCTCCGCAGCTTTCCATTTCATTCCCTTTAAAATCTCTTTTACAATAATCTGCCTGTTCAACTCAGCATAGTCCTGAATGAGCTGTACATCTTCCATATAGGCAGACTTATCGTCACCCTCCAGATAGCTCATAAAATAAGAAATCTTTTTCCCCTCTTTCTTCAGCCGCTTCCGGGAAAGCTTTGTGTAATACTCCGCAACCTCCTGTCCCAAGTGCCTGCTGCCTGTATGAACCGTAAGATATAGGGAACCGTCATTTCCCCTGTCAAGCTCAATAAAATGATTGCCGCCTCCTAAAGTGCCAAGGCTTCGCAGGGCTTTGTCCTCGTGAATGTGCTTGAAGCAGTTCAGGGCTTCATAAGGAAACTCAATTGCCATGGGGTGGGCTTCCTTGCGGATGGCAAAGCCGGAGGGAATCTGTTTTTGGATTACGGCATCCAGCTTTTGAAATTCCCCGTGCTGTTTGTTTAGCTTTACACAGGTTATGCCGCAGCCAATGTCCACGCCTAAAAGCTGTGGGATAATTTTATCCGTTACAGTCATAGAAAGCCCGATAGGGCCCGCCTTTCCCGGATGAATGTCCGGCATCAGGCAGATGCGGCTTCCCTTGGAGGCTTCCTGATCACAGATCAGCTTTACCTGTGCCTCTGCGTAGTCCTCTACATCATCCGTAAAGATGACTGCTTCGGTATAGATACCTTTTACTATTTTCATATAAGATGATTCTCCTTTTAAATAAAAATGGGCACAAAAAAAGCACCTCAAAGGTGCAGCTTACAAATTGCCTGTGATTATCTGCAAATGGTGAGGGCTGTTGTACCTTTGATTATTCGTTTCCATATTTGATTAAAGAACGTGTTAATTTCCTGCATGGTAAGCCCTCCTTTTTCTAAATATATTTTGCGCTTTAAATGAATATCTAAATCTTACAACGTGTTGATCATAGCATAGGTTTGTGAAATTTGCAAGTATCTGATAATTAAAAGCTATAAGATTTCCATAAAGGTCAAGGTTGAATAAGAACCTAATCTATGCTAACTTCATATAAGAAATTTTATGATATGTGTATAAATTTCTTTTTTTCTGCAACATTTCCGCAAGAAAAAGACTCTATATAAGTAGAAATGCATTTCAAGAGCGAGGTGGGAGGAATGGAAGGCTTTATGGAGCTGTACCAGACGGTCTATAAGGACATGTACCGTCTGGCATATTATTACATGGGGAGCGCCGAGGACGCTGAGGATGCGGTGCAGGAAGCGGCTATGGCTGCCTACGAGCATTTTTGCAGATTGAAGGACAAGGACGCCTTTCGCCCCTGGATATTCAAGATCCTGGTGAACCGCTGTAAAAAAAGCCTGAAGAAAAGAAGCCGCAGAGAGCTGGTAAAAGAGACTGTGGAACGCTCCTATGAGCCAAGCCTTTCCTCTCAGGCAGAGGTGCTGGAGCTTCTTGGAAAACTGGATGACGAGGAACGGCTGATTGTAACCCTTACCGTGTACGGCGGCTACAAGGGAGAGGAAATCGCCCGGATACTGAACAAAAATCACAGCACCGTCCGTTCCAAATACCGTCGGGCCTTAAAAAAACTGGAATCAGAGCTTACATAAGAAAATAGTTCCGTATTTCAAGAAGCAAGGCATGGAAAGAGCAGACATCTTGACAGAAGCAGTGAAAAACTTCTAAAAAAGAAGGAGATGCAGGGATGAAAGGAAAAGAAGAAATTTTAGATATGCTTCATAAAAAAGGAAAGGAACTGGAGATTCCGGCAGGCTTAGATCCGGAATGGATGCAGGAGACCTTAAAAGAGCACGAGCGGAAACAGTATTTCCGCAAGGGGCGTCTCTATCCGGCCCTTGCGGCGGCAGCCAGCTTCTGCCTGATAGCGGGACTTTTGCTGCATATTCATTCTTTGGGATTATTATCCCCGGAGGAACTGCCCGCACAGACAGAAACAGAAGACCTGCTGCCGGAGGAAACCATCACACCCGTAAACCCCTCGGAAGAACAGGAAGAACTGGACCTGCCGGAAATGACCTACGAGGAAATCTACGCCCGTTTGTCAGAAACTTCACAGTTCCAATATGAAATTACAAAGGGCGCAGAAAAAGATGGAGCGCTTTATTATGAAGCTGCCGATTTGGCAATGGCGGATTCGGCGGCATTCCGGAAGATGGAACGTACGGAGGAAGCCGGGACAGAAGCGGCCTA
The DNA here is from genome assembly GCF_036941035.1 of Candidatus Merdisoma sp. JLR.KK006. Taxonomy (NCBI): domain Bacteria; kingdom Bacillati; phylum Bacillota; class Clostridia; order Lachnospirales; family Lachnospiraceae; genus Candidatus Merdisoma; species Candidatus Merdisoma sp. JLR.KK006. The sequence goes on from NZ_JAYMNS010000034.1 coordinate 29,799, forward strand.
TGGCAAGACAAACACCCAGGTAGATGAGGTGGACGAGGCCGACCGTATCAAAAACGACGGCAGATACCTGTATCAGATAGCAAAAAAACAGACAACAGAAGAAGACGGCACGGTACTGGAAAAGCAGGGAATTCAGATCCTGGATACAAAGGACGGCCTAAAAGAGACCGCTTTCCTGGACGGCTTCGAGAATCCGGAGGAATTCTACCTCTGGCAGGATCTGCTCATTACCATAGAAAATAAATACTACGACACGCTCCTGCCCGTAGAGGCAGCCAAAAAAGGAAGCTTCGCAGAAGACCTGGCAATCTGCGGAGACGGCAGGGAGAAAGTTTACCATGAAATCAGTATCTATGACATTACAGACAAAAGCAGTCCCAAGAAGCAGAAGACCTTTACACTCCAGGGGGCTTACGAAAGCTCTCGAATATCTGAAGGATATTTTTACGGAATCAGCCGTTTCACCGCAGAGCCGGGAGAGGGAGAGAAAGACTACGATGCCTATATCCCAACCATAGACGGAAACAGGATCCAGGCGGAGAAGATCTACTGCCCCAGTTATGTGGACGGCCCCGGCTATCTGGTTCTGGTATCCATCGATCTGTCCAATCCGACCGTATTTGTGGACAGCCGGGCTGTTCTGGCCGGTTCCGGAACCTACTATGTGAGCCAGAATAACATCTACATGTCCCATTACCAGTCCGTCTATGAAATAGAGCCGGAAAGCGAGGGAACCGTCTATGACAGCACCAAGCTTCTGCGTTTCTCCTATTTAAAAGGACATTTTTACGCTCAGGCAGAGGGAGAGATCCCCGGACGGGTAGAAAGCAGTTTTTCCATGGATGAATATCAGGGAAAGCTTCGAATTGCCGCAACCGTGCAGGAATACCAATGCCGGAAAGTAACCGATGACCGCACCGGAGAGGATATCGGCTATGATTATGGAGAAAGTAAGGAAACCAATGCCTTATACATCCTGAACCGTTCCCTGGACACAGTGGGAAAAGTAGAGGGACTGGCAGAAAACGAACAGATAAGATCCGCCCGTTTCCTGGGAGATATGGGTTACATCGTCACTTTCCGCCAGACCGATCCGCTGTTTGCCATAGACCTGTCCGATCCTCAGAATCCCAAAGTCCTTGGCCAGCTGAAAATCAGCGGATTTTCTGAATACCTGCATTTCTATGGGGAGAATCAGCTTTTGGGCATCGGAATGGAAGCAGACGAAGAAACAGGACAGGAAGAGGGTATGAAATTATCCATGTTTGATATCAGCAACCCGGCAGAACCAAAAGAACAATCCAAGCTAAACCTGAAAGACTACAATTACAGTGAAGCTCTCTGGGATCACCATGCCGTACTCATAGACACTACGGAGAACCTGATAGGCTTCGAAGCCGAAGGCAGCAACGGGGGCGCCTACTGGAAAGATTACCTGGTATACGCTTACGAAGACGGAGCATTTACACAAAAACTAAAAATTCAAACCAAAACCGATGACAGAACATGGTACCGAACCAGGGGAACCTTCATAGGAGAAACCTTCTACCTTCTCTTTGAAAACGGCACTGCCAAAGCCTATAACCGAACTACCGGAGCATTAGTGGAAGAGCTTAAATAATGGCCGCAAAAAGCTCCCGCGGAGAATTAATCGCATTTTAGTCTCTGCGGGAGTTTTTTTACGAAATTTTAAGATAATTCCGCATATTTTTCAGCGCATTCTTTTCCAACCGGCTCACCTGCGCCTGGGAGATTCCAATCTCATCCGCCACCTCCATCTGGGTTTTCCCCTGAAAAAACCGCAGATTAATAATATAATTTTCCCGTTCCGGCAGCTTCTTCATGGCCTCTGAGAGAGAAAGCTCTTCCACCCAAAGCTCCTCTTTATTTTTCTTATCACTAATCTGATCCATCACATACAGCGTATCCCCGCCCTCCGTATAGACAGGCTCATAGAGGCTCACCGGGCTTTGAATCGCATCCAGCGCAAAAATAATATCCTCATCCGGAATCCCGATTTCCGCCGCAATTTCACTGATCGTAGGCTCCTTGGAATTCTTCCGCATCAGCTCTTCCTTGGCATAGATAGCCTTATAAGCCGTATCCCTGAGAGAACGGCTCACACGAATGGAGTTATTATCCCTCAGATACCGCCGGATTTCACCCACGATCATAGGTACGGCATAGGTAGAGAATTTTACGCCTAACTGATCATCAAAATTGTCAATGGCTTTCATAAGCCCGATACAGCCAATCTGAAACAAATCATCCACATTCTCATTGCTGGTAGAAAAACGCTTAATCACACTCAGAACCAGCCGCAGATTCCCCTTAATGTACAGTTCCCTAGCCTCTTTATCTCCCTGTGAAATCCGTTCCCACAACGCATCTTTTTCCTCCTGCTTAAGCAGAGGAAGCTTCGCCGTATTTACTCCGCATATTTCAACCTTATTTAAAGCCATTCTGCGAAAATCCTCCTTGCTGTCCTTAAGAATTGCAGCAAAGCAATCTATGTATGTAACCACTCAGACTGCCTTGCGTGATTTCTTGCTATTAACAAGATTTCCAGCAGTTTTTTTTCTATACGCATGTGGGGGAAAATAAAAAAAATAATAGTCCTTGACAAAAGAATAGGAGCATATCTTTCTTCATTATTGTTTGTATATTATTTTGCTTTTGACTTACAAAAACGGATTTTGGAACTATGATAAAAGCTGTGTTCTTGTTCCATGGGAATTTTTTATTTTATTCTAGTAGTCCGTATCGGAAATCCTTGTGCATATTTCTGAGGATACTTTTCCGAGAGTGCAGGTCAAAAAACGCAGACGTAGTGGTGCTACGGCGAGGCTTTTTGACCTGTGCTATCGGAGAAATAGACCGGAAATATGCACAAGGATTTCCGGTACGGACTACTAGTGCCATATGCTTACTTGAATAAATGAAAAAGAATAAAATTTTATTGAAAAACAATAAATATTTATTGACAAATGAATTTCGCAGAGATATGATAGAAAATAGAAAGAAAAGGAAGAGGTGCAAAAGATATGATTTTTATAATTCTGGGACTGCTTCTGATTCCGGGCCCATTGTTTACCATTTTGAATATTGGGAATCTGCTTCTTAACAGAGAACATACGGGAAAATTCGAAGCAATGGCGTTTTCAGTGGGAATTTTGTACAGCCTAATGCTCTATGGTATCTGGAATCCAAGAAGCTGGGAAGAAAGTGTTATACTGTCGGACGATATGGCTTCTCTTCATGAGCCATTTGCCAGAGCATATTTGCCTGCCATACTATTCCTTATGGCGGTGGGATTGCTTTCTTATGCATATCTAAAAACAAAAAAGGACAAGGGGGCACCCCTGGCGGTTGTACTTTCCATGTCCGGTGTTTATATTGGAATTCTGGTGAATCTGGCGGCAATGATACAGCTCTTTGGAAGTGTCAATGCAGACATGCCCTTTGGAAACTGTATGCCGGGAGATGTGCTATTGATGCTGTTGCTGCCATTTAATTATCTGCTGTTGGCGGTGAATCTCTTGATACAGGTAGTAAAGGGGCAGAGCAGGAGGATCAAAGAGCGAAAAGAACTTCTTGGCTATGATGGGGAAGTCCTGGGAGCAAGCCGGGGATTGAATCAAACAGAGGAACCGGAATCGGATTTAGAGCCATATAAGAGCCGCTTCTTAAATGACTGCAACCGCATTCTGGCTGACAGTGAGAATTGGGCCTTATTTGCCCTGCTTTTGACCCTGCCTTTGCTGTGTGTTATTATGATCGTACTTCTTCTGTTCGGACAGAGGCCCGACAGCGTTATCCGGGCATTTACAGAGACAAGTGACTGGACCTTATCCACAAAGGTTTCGCCCCCGCCGGTAGTTTATGACAGTCATTATCTGTGTACGGTAGCCATGCAGGGCCATAAGGAGCTGGTAAGGCCCCAGCGTATGGGGATTAGGAGAGGAAATAAGATCATGGTGAACCGTCAGCTCTGTGTGGCAAATGCCTTTGAGCAGCTTTTGGAGGAACACACGCCAAGATTCCACCGGGCACTCAGGAATTTTTATGATACCTATGGCTATCCCGTTTCCAGACATATCAGGACACCCCTTAGCGCAGATATCATTTATTTGATTATGAAGCCTTTGGAGTGGCTGTTTGTCATAGTGCTGTACCTGTTTGACGAGAAGCCGGAGGATAGGATAGCAAGGCAGTACCTGCCAATATAAAATAGAAACTACCTCTTCCGATATTTGCAGGGAGGAATTGATACTGCGGGAAATCAATGCAACAGATATTCCGAAAGAGCTTACTTCAGAATATGAATGGAATGAATAGTATTTGGAACGGTGGTTCCAATAAGAACGGTAAAAGCTGTGGTTCTCAGATTTTTATTTTAATATGTACGGCCTTTCCCTTTTGGCTTCCCCTGATGCTTTTTTGCGGATATCAATTGGCAGGGTGGACAAATGGAACTGATTTTGCGCCACTGTACGAAAGAAGCTGGGGAATAGAGCTTTCTTCGGAATGGGAAGAGTCCTGCCGCAAAAAGAGTGATACCGGCTTTCAGGGAGACGGCGTCTGGTACAGCGTTTATGAAAATGTCAGCGAAAGCAGTATTGCCGGTATGCACATTCCCTTTATAAAAGGGAAAAATGAAAGCGTTATAGAAGAGTTTCAGTTTGTGGCAGAGTCTGCCGGAATAGGAGATGAGGACCAGCCGGATTTTACAAAGGAATTTATTTGGGCAAAGCTGTCGGAGGAATATGGGGATTATTTGATTTTCCTGTTCTTTCCGGAGGAAGAGAGGCTGTTTTTGGCACAGGCATTTTTTTGAAACATGTATTCAAAAAATGACTGTGCTCTATTCTGCGGGATAGGAAGATATATGTAATGATTTACATAGATGCCTGGATAAATGTTAAATTGCTTCATGGCTTTTCTGTACAGTTGCCAGCACATCATCACAATTCAAACATAGGACAGCGTCTAGAGTTCGGAGGGGTTTTGGAGCAGCTAAAAGAGTTTCAGACATAAGAAATAAAGAGAAGCATATATTTTCTTTTGAAATAAGCAGAGAGTGCCCAGAAAGCATGCACCCTCTGCTTATTTTTATACCCTTCTGTCCATCCTCCGTAATTGACACGCCTTTCAGCCATGCAGTATAATAAAAAAATATGACAGCATGCAGGTTTGCTGTGAAAGAAGCACACACCCGCATGATATACAGGAGGCGATATCACATGGTTTTAGGCATTGATTTAGGGACTACCTATTCCGTAGGAGCATATGTAAGAGAGGACGGAGAGGTAGAAATCATAGACAATTCGGAGGGAAAAAATCAAACCCCTTCCGTAGTAATGTTTGATGCGGAGGACGGCATTATTGTAGGAGAGGTAGCCAAAGAGCATGCGGTTATGTGTCCCGATGATGTGGTTGCCGTGATCAAGAACAATATGGGCAACAAAGCTTATCGCAAGAATTTCAACGGCGTGGACTACACGCCGGAAATGATCGCCAGCTTCATTATCCGCAAGGTAGCTCAGGATGCTGCCGCTTCAACGGGAGAGCAGGTGGAGGGCGTAGTAGTCACCGTTCCTGCATACTTTACCGATGCCAAGCGTAAGGCCACGGAGGACGCAACTTCTATAGCGGGCCTGCCGCTTATCGGCATGATCAATGAGCCCACAGCGGCAGCGCTGAGCTATGCAAAAAAGCAGAAATTAGACAGCGGAAAGATTCTCGTCTACGACTTAGGGGGAGGAACCTTTGATGCCACTGTCTTACATATGGAGGGTTCAGACAAAATCGAAGTGCTGGCCACGGGCGGTCTGTCAAACGCCGGCGGACGCTTCTTTGATCAGAGCATTGTGGACTATGTCTGCGCCTATATGGAAGAACATTATGACATCGATCTGGAGGAGGAAGAATATAAGGACGAGCTTCAGGAGCTTTATTTAAAGGCGGAAAATGCCAAGATTCAGCTTAGTAAAAAGAGCAGAGCCATCATAGCTATGAAAATCGGCACAGTTAAGCAGAATATTGCCGTCACCCGGGAGCAGTTTGAGTCCATGATTCACAAAATGTATGTGCGCACAGAGAGCAAGGTAAAGGAGGTTTTGGAGGAAGCAGGCGTTGCCGTTGAGGAACTTGACAAGGTACTGATGGTAGGTGGTTCCAGCAGAATCCCTTATATTGCCGAACATATCAGCCAGCTGACAGCCTTTCTTTTGCGAATGTAAAGGAAAATGGCTATGAAAAGGTTCGCTATAGAGTTTGCAATGTCAGATAGAAAGCAGGAGGTAAAGAGATGGTATGATGGTTTTACCTTTGGAAACCGGACAGACATTTATAATCCCTGGCCTATTCTGAATTATCTGGACTCACGAAAGTTGGGAGTATATTGGGCAAATTCCAGTTCCAACAGCCTGGTAGGAAAATTAATTCGGGAAGGAAACAAAGAGATAAAGCAGAAGCTGGAAGCTTTAATGCAGGGAGAGTCCCTGCAGGTAGAGATTGATGAGCAGATTGTATATGGGGAGCTAAATACAAAGAAAAATTCTATCTGGAGTCTTTTAATTCAAGGTGCAGGATATGGAGGATGAGAAAGAACTGACCGATACGGTGAAAGCGGCGCTGCAGCAGATAGAAGAGCGGGAATATGAGACTATGCTTATATCAAAGGGAGTACCGAAAGAGAAGATAAGAAAATATGGTTTCGCTTTTTGCGGGAAAAAGGTGTTGGTTGGGAAAGCTGTGTGAGTCAGGGAATACAGATAGAGAGCAATACAGGAAGCGGTATCTGATGAGATTCTGGTTGGGGAGGAAATGAAGCCTTGAGATAAGGAAAAAGTAGTTATTGTTCACTCATAGACCGTGCACTGCGCGGCACGGTCACAGACCAGTACAGTACCGGGGGCGGAATCTGGCCTCTTGCCGTAAGGCAACTTTAAATAGGCCGGATTCGTTACTGTGAACAAAAAGTAATAAAAAAGGAGGGTGTCAAGAAAAAACACTTGACATTTTTGAGGTAAGAATGTTGATTTTATAGGCATCCGTGAGATTATGGATGCCTTTTTGTGACAAATTTGTGACAAAATCAGAATGGAGGCAGTGGTTGTAAAAGAGAGAAAATATTGTTATAATTAAAATAGAAAAAGAAAGGAAGGCTTAATGAGCGAGATAAAAATACAATGGCATCCAGGCTTTGTGGCGGCAATAAATTTAGAGCTTGAAGAAAACAGAGATGATCTTATTTATGAAAAAGAATATAATTTGAATACGAAGCCTTTGGAGATTGATCTTTTGGTTATAAAAAAGGATTCCAACGTTCAGATAGTAAATGAGATAGGAAAGCTGTTTCGTGGACATAATATTGTAGAATACAAGTCACCAGATGATCATCTGGATATTGATAGCTTTTATAAGGCAGGAGCATATGGATGCCTGTATAAAGCTTCTGGTGAATCGGTGGATGAGAGGCCGGCAGATGAGAGGCCGGCAGATGATATCACCATATCGATTGTTCGTGATTCAAAACCAGAAGGATTGTTCCGATATTTTGAGGAGCATCATATTAAAGTATCAAATCCCTATGTAGGTATCTATTATATTTTAGACGCAGTTTTGTTCCCAACACAGATTATTGTAGGGAGAGAGCTGAACCAGAAAAATCATACATGGATCAAGGCTTTATCAAATAAGGTACAGAAGCAAGAAATGAGAGAGCTACTGGAAAGTAGTATATAGCCTTACAGAAAAATTTGACAAGGAGCTTGCGGATTCTGTATTGGAGGTAAGTATCAGAGCGAATAAACAGATTGTGGGAGAATTGAGAGGAGATGATAGCATGTGTCAGGCGTTGTTGGAAATTATGGAACCGGAGATAAATGAGATAGTTGAAGCGAAGATAAATGAAATTAGGAAGCTTGAAGTACAGAAAGGACAAATTTTGGGCACTCTTTCCGTATATCGGGATTTAAAACTGTCGGATGATGAAATTTTGAAGAAGTTACAGGAAAAATATCATTTATCAGAGAAAGAAGCGCAAACATTTCTTCAAGCAGATTTGTTTTAGGATGATTGGCTTTCATATATTGATGAGTGTGGCAAAATATTCATAAAGCAATAGAAGTGTATAAACGAAAAGAGATGTAACTTTGTCATAGGACATGGTTCATCTCTTTTTTGTATAGAGTTCTAATAGCTTTTAAAATTTAGTATTATTTATGGGATGGCTTTTAGAATCCACAAATTCCACATTTTCCACAGAATGAAAAAGGGCTATATGTTAGTAATGTATGGTGTTTTACAATTGTGGAATTTATGGAAAGTGTGGACAGGCTTATAAGAATACAGATAAGAAACTAAAGAAGAATAAAAATTAGGAATTTGACGGTTTACTTCTATTTCACTAAAAGCAAACTGTTTTTTTGTAACTTTAAATTTCATTTATGGAAGTTATTTCATAGGAGAAAAAGGGAGGGAATGTAATGTCAACGACAAAACTTATGATCATTTTACTTACGCTGATTATTTATTGTCTGTGTTTAAGAGCTTGTATACGGATGTTTTAATATGGATTAGAACTGTTTATAAGCAGGTAACCCTGAATCTGGTTTTGGAGGTGGCCGAAATATACAATAATTTTTTTAGATGAGAGGGAAGAGTTCTAATGGAAGAAAAGACAGTGCAACGAATAAGAAAGCTACAAGTGCTGACGGAGTACGGTGGATGGGACAAATAAGAAGTAAGGATTGAAAAAAAGGGCAAGGAGGTTGAGGATGTGATAGCATTAAGCAACGGGCAGTATATTATAGGCTTTGATAACGGCTACCAGTTTGGAAAAACGGCACAGACCTTATTTGATAATGGTGTATATGCCATGGGTAAGGTGGAGCCATCTGTAAAAGAGCACTCGTTAAAATATGAGAGGAAATTTTATAAGGTAGGAGAGGGACGGGCCGTTATTACGGAGGATAAGGTTTCTGACGAAAACGGAAGGCTTTTGACCATGACAGCTATTGCAAAGGAGCTTTCCCTTAAGGGAATCACAAAAGCGGATATTATTTTAGCGGTGGGCCTGCCCTTCTCCGATTATGGCAGGGAAAAGAAGCGAGTGCTTACATATTATGAGCAGAAGCTTGTATTAAAGTTTGAATTTGAGGGAATCCGGTATGATGTAAATATCAGCCGGATTTTTGTATTTCCCCAGTGCTATTCCGCAGTAGCGCCCCGCCTGGGTAACATGAAAGGAGATTACCTGATTGTGGATATTGGGAGCAAGACAACGGATGTTGTCTATCTGGAGAATGGGATTCCGATGGAGCGTAAATCCGTGACCATAGAGAAAGCAATGGTGAAGTGGTTAAGGCAGATTCAGGGAAGCTTGCAGGTGCAGTATGGGAAAAATATTCCGGAGAGTGAAATCTTGAAGGTTCTTTTGAAACAGGAGCATTTTCTCCCAAGAAGCTATGCCAATCTGATACGGGAGAATATTCGGGAACAGATACGGACCCTGGAGCTGGAATTGAAGGAAAGGGAATATGCCTTGGACTACATGAATGTCATTTACGTAGGAGGAGGCGCAGCAGCGGTAAAGAATTTTTCCGAGCATAGGCCCAATGTGCTTTATGACTGTGATATCCATGCAAATGCAAAGGGGTATGAGTACCTTGCATATCAGATAATGAAAAAGCAGGGAGTGGTGTGAGATGGCGGATGAGAGGGTGCTTACCCTCCGATTTAAGGAAGAAAATTTCCTAGACATGGAGTTGTATCAAAGCTTGGAGAAAGAAAAGAAGGAGCTAGGATTGTCTATGCCTGCTTATGTGAAGGAAATTCTCCGTCAGCATTTTGAGAATATCCAAAGGGAAAGAATAAATGGAGAGCTCAATAGATACATGGAGCGAATACAGAATATGGTACATGAAGAGATCGCTTCTTTGAATGATATGATAACAGGAATGATTGCCAGAATACCGGAGACTTCTTCTAACAACATCAGGAGAGCGGTTTGCGAAGGGATATGTATGGAAAAAGAAGAGGTACTGCCGGAATACAGCGAAGAACTGCCAGAGGGCATGGAAAGTATCTTGGAACAATTTATGTGAGGGGTAATAGGGTGTACCGGCGTATGGTATGCCCTTATTCCTTTTATCAAATGATGCAAAAATGTAGCAAACGGAAGAGTCTGGTGCAAATTTGTAGCAGATGGAAGAAGGAATTGGTGCGTATTTGTAGTAAAATGTGATGCAGTGATGGATGCCCAAAGGCATTGTTAGAAGAAAAAACATTACGAGAAAAATTATAGAAATAAGATATGAAGATTTTTCGTTACCTGGACATAGCTGTGTCCAGGCCGTTTAGTATAATGAGAACGGAAAGGGGAGCTTATGAAGATAAAAATAGATAAGTATGTGGTATTTGGGAAAAAGAAGGAATATGAAATACTGGTGTTTCCGGATTGCGAGTATATGTATGTTTATGACGCACGCCCAAGAGAGGACTGCTATGAAGTGCAAGGTAATAAAGATGCTATTAGAAATGTTATGATAGCAACAGCTATTCTGGCAGAAGATCCGTCTAAGATAATCTATTTCCCATGTAAGAAAAAGGATACCTATGGCAAGCTTAATTTTGAGTTTCATCTGGTTATGCTAAGACTGGAGCTGCAGTTTCGCAGGTCGGAGTGGTACAAGTTAAAGTCAAGGCTCGATAAAAAGCATTGGACGGGAAAATATGTGTTGAACTATAACCAGCAAAAGCTGATAGATCAGGATGGAAAAATTAAAAATAGTTGGCTGTATCCGAAGTGGGAGAAAAGAGGCTGGAAAACTTATGTACAGGAGGAACTAGGAGATACCGTATTCTGGGTATGTACAAGAGAGATATACTATGATCTTCATAGCAACTTAGTAGAAGATATGAAAGCATTTGAGGATGATAATTTTGAGATTGGCTGGAATTATATCGGAAGTTCTATAGGAGAAAAGTATCTTCCAGAGTATTTGGAAAGAAGAAAGATAGATCAACAAAGATTTGAGTAGGATCTTATATGAAATCCACAAATTCCACACTTTCCACAAGATTTCGGAGGCTATATATTAACAGATATGATATTTGACAGGCGTGGAATGTGTGGAAAATGTGGCATGGATGTATTTGGAGCTTGCTTTTGGAGATAGAAGCAGGCTGTTTTTATGGTCTAAAATAGTTGGAAGCCATTTTTAATTGCATAGAAAGAGGAATTGAACCATGGAGAGAAAATATTATACGATTGATGAAAAAGTAGCCAGACAGGCCAAGAGCATGTGGAGTTGCACTGATTACGTGGCTGGATTTAAAACAATTTTATTATAGATTAGATATCTCGTTCGTTATATTGTGAAATTTGTAGAAAGATTTTTCTGGCTAGACAATATGTGTCTAAGGTATTTTGTAAAATGAGCAAGAAAGATGAAGAGTGAAAAAAGAGGATTAAAAAATAATGATTGGAGGAAGTTTTGACAGATTACAAATAGTCGCAAGATTTGTAACGGATTTTATATGATGCTCAAAGCTTAAGGAGGATAACGCAGTATGAGAGAGGTGTTATATAAGGTTTTTGTTCAGGAACAGTATTTTTCAGCAAAGAAAGAAGATGAAATGTCATTGCAAAAGCAAAAGCTGACAAAAGAAAGGGCTCTATGTTTATTTTATGATTGCATAAACAATCATGGAACCTGTTATCTGATGGCTGACTTTGGAGCCTATTTTACAAGCACAGGAAATCTCAATTCGCTTAGTGGAGTTATTATTTTAGCGAAAGTTATAAATGGCGTTTTGCAGGAGATGCCAAAGTATAACTTAATATCAGCTATGAGTGCTGATGAGCTTGAAGAGAAATCAGGGAGTAAGGAGAATTATAAGATGCATCTTACACCAGAAGAGTTGGTAGAGGAAATCCGGAAATCATTTAATAAATTCTTCTGTTTCTATCCGGACGATATAAGGTTTGCTTCAAAATATCCAAGCCAAACGATAGATGCTGATTCGTTAGATCCAGAATATAAGGTTAAAGATTTTTATGAAGTGGTTGAAAGGTCATAAAGTAGGATTGGCCGAGATGATCATTTTATTTCAAATATCTTTTATATTCTTAGGAAGATCTTTCCAGATAAGGATAGAAGAAAAGGTATTTTTGAATTTTTTGATATGTATAGAAAGCAGATAAATTTTTGAAGATTGGTTAAAAAATAAAAGCATATCTATAAGGTGGAAAATTCCTTATTTGGTATGCTTTTATCTGTGGTGAAAATCATTTTAATAGTTTCTAAAACCAGTTTTATCATAGATAAGTATGAACAAAAAGGAACTATATGAGAATTTTGGAGGTTGGGAAGAATTGAAAAGCGGAATTTTTAACCAGGTGCATTTAAAATGCAATGGCCCTGTATTTCCGAGGCTAAAGATTAAGAAGAGGTGTTCAGGGAAGGTTATTAAGAGAGTCGGTAGAAAGATCCATGAAGCCGGAGGATGTGACGCAGAGGATGATTACAGCAGGGGATATGATGACGCTATTACGCTTGCGTTAAGCATCCTTTTGGAGGAAACAGGATATGACATAGAGGATATTATTGACTAAGAGTAAGAAAAAGAATGTTTTCATGTCAAACTTTTTGCAGCTTGGACAGATAATGTCCAGGTTATTTTATATAATGTGGGAAAAGGAGGCAGAGTTTATTGGTGTTCCAGGCTGTTTAGGTATGCCGGATTATACATTGCTGCCAGCAAGAAAGGAGGAAGGGATAAGGAATATTTTTTTAAATAGCTATACTATTCTAACGGTTTTTATAAGAAAATGAGTAAAGAAAGGACAAACAGAATGAAGAAAAAAGTAAATGGATTTTTAATTGCAATTCTATTGATGTTTGCGTTATCTGCGTGCGGAACATCCAAACCCAGTAATGTAGTTGAAGACGCAATGAAACACATGCAAAATAACGAAATTTCTGAAGCAGGGCAATATTTTTACACGGATTCAGAAAAAGGAACAGAAAACGAAAATCAGGATGAATCAGAATCCTATTCAAATGTTGTTTTACAGGCAATGACTGCGTGTGCAGAAGAAAATGCTGGATATATCAAGTATGAGATAGCTGACAGTACCATAGATGGTGAAGAAGCCACGGTGACAGTAGATATTACGTACAAAAATGCAGGGCCGATACTTAAATTAGCAATAAATGATTTGACAAATCAATCCATCTCAAATGCCTTTTCAAGCGCTTTTCTTGGCGGGGGAGAACTGAATGATGATGATATGAGTGCAATTTTTTTGGCATCTTTTGAAAAAGCAAAAGAAAACGCGGCTATTATTGATAAGACGGACACACTGGAAATTCATTGTAAAAAAGTAAATAAAGAATGGAAGATTACGAATTACGAAGAGCTTCTAAATGTATATTACTGCAATATGTATGATTCTTTAGATAGTATATCTTCATCATCAGACGAGGATGTTTCAATAGAAGAAAATACAGATCCACCTTTGAAAACGGAACCCGATTCTTCGGACATTACGTATTTTAAAGACAATGGAATGAAAGAGACGACAATGTCGTTTGCTGATTGGGACGAATTTAACGAAATGACGTTAGATTTAAAATATATTGGGGAAGACAACAATGGGCAGTATGTGGGGGAAGCCGAAATGCGTATTTCTACATATGATGAAGAGACCGGAGAAACAGAAACGATAACGGGTTCAGGTACTTTTACAGAGGACGCAGAAGGAAATGGCAGGATTGTTTTGGATAATGGAAATTCCGGTGATTATTATCTATATTGGGAAGAAGATCATTACGTTCTGTCAATTGATATTGGCAGAGACGCAATGACTCTGCTTGAAGCTGAGTGGGCATATAACAACGTTGGATAATTCTTGAGTTTCCACAGTTTTATCTACAAGGCCCTGATTTTAGGAGTATCATAGTCGACAGCTTTCAAAAAATCCTCAAAATTAATAATCTGTATGATCTCGTTGAAAACTTAAACATTGCTTTGGAATTGATTGGTGAAAATGAGGAAGAGATAAAAGATTTACGTTATGATATGTGGGCCATATTAAAAAGTATTAATGCACTTCCTATGGATTATAAAGAAGAACTCGTATTTACAGAAGATGCAATTAGAAGAGTGAAAGCGAGATACAGGACGAATTTCTTTGAGTAGGAATATAGGGAAGCAGTGTTGCTGGATATGAACTACCTTGTTATTTACAAGAT
>NZ_JAYMNS010000035.1:0-42939 GCF_036941035.1 Candidatus Merdisoma sp. JLR.KK006
TACTAGATCCCGATCAGTCAATTCCGATTTTATGCTCTTCCATATTGATCACAAAAATGAGCTGACAGTTGACTGCATCCACAGGACCAAAGCCACAATAAAAAGTGGGTACATAACACTTGTCTGATTAAAAATTCCCGTACTGAACGGAATTGGATTGATTCCGAATGCAAAACAATATGAAAAGTGGGAAATTACAGCAAAATCCCCATTCGCAGCATATACCTTTTTACATTATGCATGTAATAATACCCCTCACACACGAAAAACCACATAATCGGGGCTGTTAAACGCCCGACAATATGTAACGCCATTGCTCCCGGTTCCGTTGGAAAACCGAGATAAATCAAATCACATACATGGTCTATCGTCATGGTAATAATTGCAATCAGTTTTAAATGATTTGCATTCAATCGCAGCTGCAGTTTCATATTGCCCCCCCTGCCAATCTCTCGCAGTATTCTTTCAAATCATCCAACATTGGAACATTTATTACTTTGAACAAGTCCGTATCCTTATTTACATAGCCATTGTAAAGGATAGTCCCTCTTCCTTAACCATTCGCTTAAAATTTGTAATATCTGCCGTAAATGTCACGCAAAAAGCAGGCTCAACGCTGTTTCGAAAAACCGCACAGTGCATTGCCCTTTCCCATGTTTTTTCATCTATTATCTGATATGAATCGGCCATCTATTTATCCCTCCAAACTCTCATCTTACACGCTTCGCAGCTCCCCCATAAATTAGAATTGAACAAAATCGCTGCGCGATGGCCTGCCAAGGTTGTGGCATAGCGATTTTTTGTTTTCTGCAAAAAGCAGTGGGAAGCAAGTCCTAAAAGTAGTATTGTTAAGTCACCACAACAAAACAATCAAACAGGATCGGCCTTCCCACTGCCTATGTAAAGAATACCATCCTTCCGCTTAATTGGCAAGCGGTTTTATGACCCAAATGCACCTATTTCAAACCAATATTGTTCTTTATCTATTTTTAATAACAAATACTTTATGTAACTGCACTCCCATTATCAATTGCCTACATTTCCAGTATCAACAATTCTGTTCGTCAAGTCTAACGGAATATCATTTAGAATTACAAAATAACTCAGGAAGCCCCCTGCACTGTGCTCCATCCAATAATTAAAATAGGCAACCGGCATCATACTCACAGAGACAAGTATAAAATAGACTCCCGTCTGCTTCACAAGATTCCATTCCTCCGCTTCCCATATGACAGACCCCACCCCGAAGCCCGCACCCAGGATTCCACAGAGCACTGCCTGAAAAATAACGGCTTTGATTTCATTTCCCATGATGTTGACAAGCTTTGGCTCGGTATACGCACTGTCTATCTTAATTTCAACCTGCATGGGAGCTCCCTCCTTTGTGGTCTCATTATCGGAAAAATAAATGCTGCTTTCAACCGATTTCCAATAGTCGGTTGATTTTTAAATACAGGTGGCGATTCACGCTCATGCCAATCACTCTGCCGGCTCATACATCGTTTCATGGCTCCCAATCATTTTCTCCATCCAAATCATGTCATACCACCGGCCAAACTTATAACCGCACTTATGAAATTCTCCTACTTTGGCATAACCCATATGAGCATGAAACTCGGCACTGTTTTTTGTCAGGTACTCATCCGGCATTTCCGGATACCCGATACATGCATAGAGATTTAAGATTCCCATCCTGGCAAGCTTTTTCTCCAGCACCTCATACAGTCTTCTGCCAAGTCCCTGCTTTCTTTTATCCGCCGCCAGATAAATCGTCACCTCCGCCGACCAGTCATAAGCCGCCCGCCCCACAAACGGCCCTGCATAGGCATAGCCCAGAATCTCCCCATCACAAGCTGCCACAAGATAAGGATATCTCTGTAAAGTCCTTACAATTCTTCCCCTGAACTCATCTACCTTTGGCACCTCATATTCAAAGGAAATAGCCGTATGGATTACATAGTATCCGTAGATACTTAAAAGATCTTCTGCGTCATCCGGTGTTGCTGTTCTGATTTCAATGTTGGTCATAATCATCCCTCTTTCATTTATGGCAGCAGACAGGCGGCGGAGTGGGCGGACAGGCTGCCGCTGCCCGTCTGAACTGTTATCATCTGTGATTTTTTGATCAAAGTATACCAAAAAAAGACTTTCTTATCAATTTCCCACATTTTTTTCACACCCACTATCTTTTTCCCCTCCGGCACAGTTATAGTATATAGAAAGCGCTTTTCAAATGCACAAACCGGAAAGGAGGCATCCATGGGAATTACTGCTGACCTGGATTTTCTGCTTGTGGAGAAAATGCGTATGGGAAACGAAGAAGCCTTTGAAGCTTTTGTAACAAAATATTATCCCAAAATCCTGAAATACTGTCAGTCCCATACAGGCGACAGAGGCTATGCCGAGGATCTGACCCAGGAGACCTTTGTGCGTTTTTTCCGAACCCTGAACCGCTACCGGCATTACGGAAAGGCGGCCAATTACCTGTATACCATCGCTTCCCATGTGTGCCGGGATTATTACAGGCAGGTAAAAGAAATTCCCTTTGAGACATTGCCCGATGCTTCTGTCCGGCCCACGGAATCGCCGGAAGAACAAATCGCCGTAAAATATGCCTTAAGCAGTCTGCCCCCGGAATTAAAGGAAACCGCCATTCTCTATTTTGTACTAGAGCTTAAGCAGCGGGACATTGCCAGGATTCTGGGTATCGGCCTGCCATTGGTAAAATACCGGATTAAAAGAGCAAGGGAGCTGTTATCCGATTCTTTTAAAGACGATTTTTAAAGTCGTCCATGATGAGGGGCAGACCCTTTGGCCCCATAACTTCATTGGTTAGGGCTGCAAAAATTTCCCGCAATTCATAAAAAACATTCGAAATTATGTTCGAAAAGGAGGCAACTATATGAAACGATCCAAGCATAAAATCCAAACACATTTGGGTGCAAAAGGCACCGTTTCCTATGACAGGGAAAAACTTCAGGAAACCATAAAGGCGGCAAAACGGGCATTCTTAGAAAACGAAGCGGAAAGCTCTCTCTCCCGCCTGGAATTTCTCTGCCGGCAGAGCCGCTACATCCGCAAGCACTGGTGGGTGCTTCAGGGATGCATCCTGATCCTTTTATGGCTTCTTCTGAATCTTTCGGGAAGCAGCATTTTCTTTCAAAAATGCATGGGGGCTTTTGCTCCTCTCTTTGCCATACTGGTTCTGCCGGAGCTTTGGAAGAACCGCAATGCAAATGCAATGGAGATCGAATGCACCGCCTGTTTCTCCCTACGGCAAATCTATGGGGCAAGAATCTTTCTGTTTGCCCTGGTAGATCTGCTGCTCCTTGGCAGCTTTGCCCTGGCCGCCATTCTGGCAGGCAAGCTGTCGGCAGAAGAACTGATCATCCAGTTCTTTCTTCCCTATCTGGTAACCTGCTGTATCTGCTTTCGCACCTTGTACAGCCCCAGGATCACCTCGGAAGCCCTGGCCATCCTTTTATGCGTGGCCTTTAGTTTTCTGTGGATACAGTTCGTATTGACGGAAAACATCTACAGCATCATTTCCCTGCCCCTTTGGCTGACCATGACGGCAATCGCCGCATGCTACCTTGGATATTGCATCGGAAACGGACAAAAGAACTGTGTTACAATCTGGGAGGTAAAAGCACAATGGAATTAACATTAACCAATCTCACAAAAGAATTTAAGGACATCACCGCTGTCCATCACGTATCCTGTACCATGACCAGCGGTGTCTATGGACTTTTGGGTGTAAACGGTGCCGGTAAAACTACGCTGATGCGTATGATCTGCACCCTTTTAAAGCCTACCGGCGGAACCATCACCTGGGACGGCCGGGACATCTTCCAAATGGATCGTGAATACCGGCGGATCTTAGGTTATCTCCCCCAGGATTTCGGTTATTACCCGGACTTTACGGTATATGACTACCTGATGTATGTGGCATCTATCAAGGGTCTGCGGCCCATTGCCGCCAGGCATCGGACCAAAGTCCTGTTAAAAGAAGTAGGGATGGAGAAAAAGGCTCACACAAAAATGAAAAAGCTCTCCGGCGGTATGAAACGCCGGGTTGGAATCGCCCAGGCCATGCTTGGAGATCCGAAAATACTGATCTTAGATGAGCCAACTGCCGGATTGGACCCCAACGAGCGTATCCGCTTTCGCAATCTCATCAGCACTCTTTCGGAGGATCGCCTGGTACTCCTCTCCACCCACATCGTGCCGGATATTACCTACATTGCAAATGAAATTCTTCTGATGAAAGACGGAGCCATCAAGGACTTTGGCACCTCGGAGCAGCTTCTTTCCAAAATGCCGGAACAGGTCTGGACCCTGACAGTCCCGAAAAAGGCCATGGATTCTTATCTTAGAGATTATAAAGTAGCCAATGTAAAAACCGTGCCCGAGGGGGCCGAGCTTCGAATCCTGTCCTCCAAAAGGCCCTCAAAAGATGCTGTTTTGGAATCTGCGACTTTGGAGGATTTATTTCTGGCTTATTTTGGAGAATCGCCCTATGGACATACGAGGGTCGAGGAAAGTGCAGGTGAGCAGGATGATTAAATATGAACTGAAAAAGGTATTTCTAAGAACAGGCAGCAGGATTGCCCTACTTGTGCTCCTGCTTGTGACAGGCATTACCTGCTTTTTCGCCGCAAACATTTCTTATGTAAACGAAAACGGAGAATCAACATCGGGACCGGCTGCCATAGCCGCCCTGAAAAATGCACAAAAGGAATGGTCCGGCTTTCTGGATGAGGAAACCCTCCGGCAGGTCATTGCCGAAAACCGAAGAATCCGTACATCACCGGAAGCAATATCAGACAACGTAAGAGAAAGCAATATTGCCTACAGTTGGGGACAGGGCATTGGCGAAATCCGAAGCCTGCTGAACTGCTCTTTTTGTGCCTTTCGGGAATACGATTACTATCGTGCGGATTCTTTGACAGAGGATGAAGCTTCCTCTTTTTATGCAAATCGAATTTCATCTCTTAAGGATTGGCTGTCAGATGAGGCAAAGGATCAGTTCTCAGAAAAGGAAAAGGAATACTTAATAGGCCAATACGAAAGTCTTGAGACACCATTTTTCTGGGACTATATGGCCGGATGGCGGCAATTATTTGAATACGCACCTACTGTTGTAATGATTACCATGCTGGTTCTGGGATACCTGGTTGCCGGAATCTTTTCCAGCGAATTTTCCTGGAAGTCAGATGCCATCTTCTTTACTTCCTTTTACGGGCGGGATCGGGCAGTTTTTGCCAAAGTAAAAGCCGGTTTTCTTCTGGTAACCGCCGTGTATTTTACTGCCTTTCTTCTCTATACCGGAATGGTCTTGACGTATCTGGGAGCAGACGGCTTCAACTGTGCCATTCAGAGCAGCTGGGGTTCCTGGAAAAGCTTTTACAATATCACCAACTGGCAGGAATTTCTCCTGATTGCCCTGGGCGGATATATCGGATGCCTGTTCATCTCCTCCTTAAGTATGCTGGTGTCCGCAAAGACAAAATCTGCCGTGATTGCCGTCATGGTTCCCGTTGTATTGATTTTCATTCCCTCCTTTATCGGGAATATCAACAGTCCTCTTATTAATAAAATATTAGGGTTGCTGCCGGATCAATTACTGCAGGCGGGAGTGGCGTTAGATTATTTTAATCTGTACACAGTCGGAGGGCATGTGATTGGGGCGGTTCCCGTCATTC
This sequence comes from Candidatus Merdisoma sp. JLR.KK006, assembly GCF_036941035.1. Lineage (NCBI taxonomy): Bacteria > Bacillati > Bacillota > Clostridia > Lachnospirales > Lachnospiraceae > Candidatus Merdisoma > Candidatus Merdisoma sp. JLR.KK006. The sequence continues at coordinate 5,706 of NZ_JAYMNS010000035.1, forward strand.
TGGTTCTTTATGCCGTTCTCACTGTGGTTCTTATGCCTGTGCTGTATCAGGAATACCGGCGTAAACAAATAAGCTAAAGCAAATGGTGTTATTCTTTTTTGCTTCCTTATTTTTAGCAATTCAGACGGCATCTTCTTGCATGACCTATTGTCATACAAAAAAATGCCGTCTAATGCGCTACTTTAATTTACATATATTTTCATAATTTTACAAAAAACAGTTGCCATAAAGATGGCATTATGTTAATCTTTAGTAGTGATGCTGCCTGATATCGGTAGGCGGTTGCCCTTTCTTTCGATTGGGGGGCCATGCCCTCCAATCGAAAGAAAGGGGGGATAGCATGGTTACATATGACGGGCTGTTTCAGTTTGGATTATTGATTGTTGCTATTGTTGGTCTTGTTTATAAGATCGCACATAAAAAATAACCGCCTGGCCTAACAAACTGAGCGGTTATTTTTACCAATCATTTTAGAGGGCAACCGTCTATTGTGGCAGCATCACCTCTGTCATTATAATAGCATTTTCTTTTTCTTGCGTCAATCATGAAAGAGGGTTTTCTCTAACTTTATGATTCCAGTTACAATTCACACCTATGTCAGATTTTATAAAGTTTTTAGTTCACAAGGTGCGAATTGTAACTGATTCCACACTATATAAAGATTTCACACTCTTTTCTTACGGAGCAGGCCTTTTTAATAGCCAGAGATGCCGCAGATACCAATGCACCGTTTACTTTTCTTGCATGATGGGGACATTGGGTTACACAGCGCATACAGGAAATGCACTTCTTACTGTCAGCCGACTTTATATTAGCAGGATTAATTGCCTTTACGGGACATTGTTTTGCACACAAGCCGCAGTTAATGCAGTCTTTGGCACCAGTCCGGCACCGCCCGACTTTTTGTAGGGCCGATTTCCCGGAATATGAATTTTTCCGGTATCCCGGGATGAATCCAGCTTTTCCTTTATCTGTCCGGCAAACGTTTCAAGCCGGGACAAATCTGCGGCATCCGGTCTTCCTGCCGCATACTGATGCATTATGGAATGCTCCGCCACGGCGGAAACAGTGGCAACTACATCAAATCCGCTTTCCCTGGCCGCATCCTCCATCTCTGCCAGTGTATCTTCATAGGCACGATTTCCATATACGCAGACTAATGTGCATTTTGCGGAATTCCCCTGAACCTTGTGAAGACGCTCCACTGCAACAGCAGGCACTCTCCCTCCATAAGAGGGCATTGCAATAAGGACTCTATCCTCCGCCTGAAAAACGTGCTGCGAGAAATCAGCCTCCCCGTCAGAAAGGTCTATGGTCTCCACGGCAGAATCCCAATGCTTCGTGATCCCATCGGCCACCTTTTTTGTACCACCCGTAGGACTAAAAATCAATTGAACATATCTCATATGTCTGCCTCCTATGTAATTTTTAAAATTATGTAACTGTTCAATACGTTCACAGTTACAATGCAAAATCCATTCAAAATCGCCTGCGGCGATGGAATTTTGCACTCCTGAATCATGCACATCAGCACCAAATGCTCCATTGCAATCCACTGCCTGATTTTTATAAATGAATACGGAGAAAGCAAACGGGTAACAAGTGAACTGCTGTCATTATCCACAGGCTGCAATCCGGTTACGATCCGCAATATTATGAGCGCTTTAAAAAAGGACGGAATTCTTTCCGTCAAATTTGGAACGGGCGGCACAACATTGTGCTGCCCGCTGGAGGAAATCAATTTGTATCGTATCTGTATGGCAGTAGAGCCGGACGCACTGGATAAACTGATTGGCACCCACATGGCTCCGTCACCCTTCTGCCCCGTGGGAAAAAATATCCATTCCGTGCTGGAAGCTCCCTATGGCAAAATCCGGGATGATTTAAAAATCAGCCTGGAATCCATTACTATGAAAGAAATTGTTGATGGATATCACAGTGCGGTTTCTACATAAATTCCCGCCATACAGACAAAAGGCTGCTGAGGGCTTTATCCAAAACAGGCTTAAGACCTTACCGGTTCATGCCCCGCTTCCGAAATCGCAACTACTGCCGCATCCGCAATATCCCTCTCATGAATCTGAGCTCCCTTTGCATCCGGAAACGGCGTCTTGGATACCCCCTCATATTGAATGCTCTCTTTCCAAAAGATCAGAGTATTTTTCATAAATTCTACCGGATAAAGCATTACTGTGGGAATACCGGAATTTTTAAGCTGCTTTTCAATTGGGTATATCGTCCTGTCCGTCCAATGCCTTTTTACAGGCTGCGGCTTTTGAAAGATCTCCTGCTTCCACCCTCACATTGTCGGGAAAATCTGCCCGTTCCCGGCTGCGTACCAGTACTGTAACCTCTGAATTTCCTTTCTCCAAAAGCTGATGGACTACCAGATTTCCAACTGTCCCTGTAACTCCGGTCACCAATACTTTCATTTTCTTCTCTTTCCGGTAAAGTGCATGGTAATCATCATCGCTTTCATAGTTCCTGATACTGTATCTCCATCCAGATGCCCGTCAACTTTAATATCCATCTTGCCCATTGGCGTTTTCATCCGCATACTGTGGTAAAAATGACTGCCATCTACGGTTCCATCAACAACCTCGGCAATCGCCCCCATTGCTGTTGCAGTCCCTTTTAATACAGTTCCATCTGTAACATAATCAAAACTGCCTTTATTTTCTTTTCCTGCGACCACAACTGTGATATCATATTTACCATCCAGCTTTACGATTTCCTGCTCTTTAAAATCAGGATGAGGGATCTTTTCTACATCAAATGTTTCATTTCGAAATTCTCCCTGATAATACGGGAACGGTGCAACTACTGCCCGAATCTCTTTTTTAGGGAATTCCTCAGCCCCCCATAAGACAGTCAGCTCTTTTCCTTCCTGTGCGTATTCCGTATCTATGACAGCCAGCGATATCATTCGTTTTTCATAATAGGCATAAGTCTTTCCAGATGCTACACCTATCTTCTTTCCTTCTGCCATAACATAATCTCCCCTGACAAACGCACCATAAGAACCATCCGAATTGGAAGTATGATCTTCTATCGGATCATAAATATCAACGTCCTGTCCACGGAACTGGGACATAAACACGTCGCCCACATCCTCCGCATTCCATTCCAAAGTAACAATCCGATGTTTTGGACTCTCTGCAATCTTTTCCAAGGCTTTTTTCCCAATAAAATCGTGATCAAAATTTACCAGAAAGCCCCATCCAACATCATAAGGAGTTAAATAAAAATTATTTTCGTCATCTGCCGCACTCCCTCTCAGCGGCATATTAATTGCTTTCCCCTGACAGAATTTTGCAAGACCCGGATCACCATTAAACAGTGGATAAATATAATGCTGCATCTGATTTGCATATCCGGCAGGAGTATGATTCACAATTCCGTAATTACGGATTCCCTGCGGTTTTCCTCCATATTCCTCCAAAACCGCACGGATACGCTTATATGCAGTTTCTGCATCCCTTGCCGCACCATGTACTTCGTATGCAAGTGCCCCTGACATGCCTAATCTATGAATAGTCATTTCCGTTCCACATATCTGAACCTTTTTGTTGTGTGCAAATTTCAAATCGTGCAAATCACAGCCAGTAGCTTTTTCCATAATCTCCAAAGATTTGGGACCATCAATCTGGTAAAAATATTCGTCCTCAATATATTTTCCGGCCACATCCAAATCGCTTGTTTCCACATAGTACTGCAATACCGGCGCCAGAAAATAACAGCGATAATGATTTTCCTCTATGCGAATCACAACCCCGTCTGCCATCATTTGTCCTTTTTCATTACAGATTACAGCATGTCTGGAAGCACCCTCTCTCAGCTTTGCAAAGTCACGGTTGACACACACATAGTTCATCAATGTGTTTACATCTTTTCCCCACACATCATATGCCGGGCTAAAATTCAGATTAACGCCAAGCCATGCACTCTCCCTGCCTGCCATATATTCACTGCGAGGGCCGGAATATTCAAAGGGAAGCCACCCTCCCAAAAAATTAATTACATTATAGACTCCCTCAAACATAGCACTGGTTTCAATATTAAAATGCATTATTTTCCTCCTTTTTTAAGTTGCTGCGCAACAGCACTAAAGGGTAAAGTCACTTCAACGCACACCTACGAGAGAAACTTTCATTTAAAAGTGCACTCATGAAAGTTCCTGTCGTGCGCTTTCGCAACTTTACCGTCCAGCAGAAAATATTTCTGTCAAACACTTGACATTTTTTAGCCGGACTTTACCAAATGTGGGATTGATTCAATATCGTATTTTTCATTTCTGGGCAAATCCAATGACGGGAACGGGGCCACAGTTGCACGCACTTTCTTAATTGGAAATTTATCCCGATCTCCCCAAATGATATATACCTCATTTCCGGGTCTATCATATTCCGCATCCAGACAAGTCAGAGAGATATGCTTCCTCTGATACAACGTGTAAGTTCGGAAAGAAGTCACTCCAATTACTTTTCCATCCTTATCCTCCACTCTCAACTGGAAGTTTGCGTATTTATTATCTCTCGGCCAGTCAAGAAACATATAAGGAGTCCCCTCTCTCATATAAGATGCCATAATATCCAATACATCCTCACTGTTCCAGCTTAAAGTGACGGCATGGCGGTAATTGCTTTTTGCAATCTTCTGCAGAGCCTCTTTTCCTACAAAGTCATGGTCAAAATGCACCATCTTGCCCCAGCCGATTTCATAAGGATTGCGGTAATAATCCTGCAGGCAGCCGCCTAAGGTTCCCTCCATATCGCACACGTCATTGGCCGCATCCCATATTTCTTTATACCCCGGATGCTCCGGAATGATATTCTGGCGATACCACTTATAAAAGTCCTCATCCTCACGATAAGCATTGTAAAAATGTCCAAAGGACTGGGGAAAACCATTTTCCGTGTGCTGGCAAAAATATGACCAGTAAAACTCTCCGAGCCTGCGGATGCCAAATGGCTGTCCCGCTTTCCAGATTGCCTCATATACATCCGTACCCATGTCCACCGTACCATGCACCTCATAGGCCAGGGTGCCTGCCATGCCAAGCCGAAGCACACGCACACGATGTCCGGCAATCGTTGCATAACGGAAGCAGCAGAATTTCAAATCATGAAAATCCTCCTGCGTTGCGGCTTCAATCGTTTCAAGAGATCTGGGCCCGCCAATCTGAAATACAAAATCGTTAAATTTCGGGAATGCAGGCTCAATATTATATTTTCCGGACATTGCATAATACATAGTAATCTGCTCACACCCATAGGTGGCAAATTCATCCTCCGCCAGCCGCAGGCAGACGCCGTGTCCCATAACATGACCGAATTTGTTCACGAAAATCACATGGCGGGCTCTTCCCACTTTCATATTAGAATAATCTGCTACCGTAGTCTCCGTCAAAAGCCTTTCCGCATCCGGTCCTTTCAAATGCAGCCAAGTCCCCCGCATGCTCAAACCTGTATGCAGATAACAGCTCTCCTTCCATGACATAGTTTCATCCAGCCAGCCCGTATACTCCCTTGGAATCATCATGTTGCCCATGCGTCCATAAAATATCACGCTTGGGTCCTCCGGTAAGTAGGGCGGAAGCGTGAACTCCCTTGAGGGTCCCATTGAAAACTTAAACTCCTTTGCCATTTGTAAAAATACCTCCTTTTTTATTTTTATATAACAGAACAGAGCCCGCTGCTGCCTGTCTGAACCGTTATATATTTTATAAGTTCTCTGTATCACAACTGCCGTTTTACTTGCACAATATTCCGGAAAATGATATAATCAAATTTGTTTATAACCAAAATTTGGAGGACAATACCATGCCTGAATATGAAAACGGAAAACAAACACGCCAGCATATCCTTGATGCCGCAAGAAGCCTGTTCTGGTCAAAGGGATATAACCAGACGAGATTTGAAGATTTTCGCAGCCAATATGGAATCAATACCGGACTGGTTCACTACCATTTCAAAAAGAAAGAGCTCCTTGCAAAGGAAATTTATTCTTCCATTATTGACGAGACAAATGAGCTCATCTCTTCCGTAGTGGATAAGGAACAGCCGCTGCTTCATTTTGTTATGCTCTTTCACATCATGTGGAAATATTTTGGAGACAGCCCGGCATATGCCCGCTTTGTAAAAGAAGTGATCCATATTCGTATCCATAGTGAAGCTGTCTTTATCCCATGCCTGACCTCCTGCTATTCCCTGAATGACCATTACCGTCTCGGCCTTACGGAGCTGGATTGTAAAATTCGTGATTTGGCTTTGATCGGCAGTCAGGTGGAGCTTATTAATGCATTTTTATCTGGGACCCTTCCCCTCAGTACGGAGGAGTGCTCCTATCAGGATGTTACCAATGCCCTCCATCTTTTGAACATTCCGGATAAAGAGATTCTTGCTTCCGTCAACCAATCCGGCACTCTTTTAGCGGAACACTGCTTTGTGATGAAAGATAATTTTCAGCAAGCTATTATCTAAAATCAAGTCTTGTTTTATAATCGAAATTTTGTTATGCATAATTTTATACATAACCAATTTTGTATATATATAATAATATGCAATAACAAATTTGTCAATACCTTTAGCAATGAACAAATGTAAAACAAAGAAATAAGGGTATCGCTTAATCTTATAATTCGATGATTTTACGACACCCTCTATAACTTACATAGCCTCCATAGACTGGTGCCTGTCAGAGCTTAATGTTTTTATTTGTCAAGCATTAAAAATTTGAAATTCAACACTTCTATCTGTTTGGCGTTATGCAGGCTCACATCAATCACTCCCAAAACATCATCTGCTAATAGTGCATAAAATGAATTTCCAATACAAGCGTTTATCGTGAACCGGCACTTGCCTAAAGGTCCTTTGGAAATTCCCAATAAGAATTTTAAGTCGATTACGGTAAGAATCTGTTCTTTATAATTTGTGACGCCTAAAATAAAGTTCGGAGCTTTCGGCATCCCGACTATCTTATGAGGCTGCGAAACATTGCAAACATTATCAACCGAAATTGCATAATCACTTCACCACAGAACCGTCAAAAACCGCCTCCGCAACTTCCCCCGGCAGTTCCTCCCCCTGCGCCAGATCTATCACCCTGGTCTCCCCACCATCAAAGGAATAGGCAAACAGCAGGACTTCAAAAGCAGGGCTGTCCGCATAAGCGTAAACCCCGCACTTAATCAAATCCACATCACTGAACGTCTCAATATCCATTTCTAAAATCTTAGGTTTTCCGGCAGCCATCCAAAACTCTCCCTTCTCTTAATCCTTGATACTGTAGAGTCTGAAACCCCATATGCCTGCGCAATACTCTTTCCGCTCTCCCCGTTTTGGAGCCTTTCCCGTATTTCACACACCTGCTCCATCGTAACCTTCCCCCTTCCGATTTTTCTATCTTGGAAATAACAATCAATGCTGTTTTCAGAATGAGTACCATATCTCAAATTTTCAATACGGTTATCTTTCTTATTGCCATTGGCATGAAGTACTTCCATCCCTTCCGGCGGCATCCCCATAAAAGCCATAGCCACCAGTTGGTGGACTGGCCGCCCTCTATTCTTTCTGTCTAGTTTTACAAAAAGATAGCCCGCTGAATGATTACCAGGACTTAAAATACGCTCCCGTATTCTCCGTTGAAATCCATTCCCCAGCTTGCTTACCACATGAATCTCCCTGGCAAGGCTTTTTATCCTCCCTTTACTGCTTGCCTGATATTTCCCTTCCAATCCAGGAATGTCATTCCAGATTTCTTTCATGTTCCACTTCCTTCATAACGGGCGGCAGTCTCCCGCCGCCCTGATACATCTACCCAAGGAAATCTTCCTCTTCGTCCACTTCCACCGCGTCAAAATCTTCCTCCGCGCTCGTCCTCCCGCCCAGGGATTCCCCGTCACGCAGCTTCTGGATATTCCCAAGCCCCACAGCAATCCCCTTATTGCCATTGGTAGAAAATCCGTAAAAATTCACGCTGATCCGCCCATAGCACCCGGAATACACCTCCGACTGATCAAGGATCGGCTGCACGTTCTTATCCACCACCTGCGGCGCCTGCTTGCTGTTGGCATTAAAGAAATAGCTGTCCGCATAAGCCTCATCCTCCGGACGGTCAATATCCCCGTCCCGCAGGGGCAGCTTCAAATTCGCCGGGACCTTCCCGCCCCACTTGGAAACCGAATCCTTCTTTGCCTGCTCAATGGCCCTCTTAATCTTCCCAATGGTCTCCGTGTCCGACTTCGGGATAATCGCCGACACCGAATACTTCGGGTCCCCGTCGTTCACCGCGTTGGGCTCCCAGCAGTGCAGATAGGAAAATCTGCACGGTACGATCACTTTTGTCAGGTTCATATTCTCATTGCTCATCTTATTCTTCCTCCTTAAAATCCGCCTCTGCGGTTGCTGCCATTACTTCCTGTCTCTTGTCCGACTCCGGAACCAGCGTGATCTTGCCCTGCGGCTTATACACCAGCTTCCCAAGAACCTCCGCAAACTTCTTCTTTCCAAGCAGCTTCTCCATCTCCGTAATCCCGATCAGCGACTTCTTATAGATATCTGTGTACCCGGCAGCCACAGCCGCCTCCGCCGCCTCTTCCTCGTCCGTATACTTCCGGCAGGTCCTGCCCTCCACCAGCTTGAAGCCGTTCCACTTCTTCCCTCTGGTCACAGCCTCGTCCTGGGCATAGGCATACACGTCCGCAGACCACCTGGCAAGCTCGTCCGCTACCTTCAAGACCTCCGCAATCTCGTCATCCGTCAGAAGCGCCGGCGCCTTAAACTCCATCTGCGCCAGCCTCAGATATTCCTCTGCCCTGGCCCTGCAGGTATCCTTCGCCTTGCAGAACCGGCACCAGGAACCGCTCCGGAACTCGCCCTCACCGCTGATGGCAAGCGCCGCCTTCGGCTTCAATTCCTTCTCCACCCACTCCATCAGGTCAGATACGGAAATCTCCCAGGTACTCACCGATTCCAGCCTTGGCTGATAAATCGTCATACGCACCGTATCAATATCATAGATAGCCCCGAACAGTTCCAGCGCCCCCAGGCCATACAGCATCATCTGCGGGTTCCGCTCCGCCTCCACGGCTACTCCCTTCCCGTACTTCAAGTCCACCACCGTCAGCACCCGGTCCGCCACGATCAGCAGGTCCCCCGTGCCGAACCCCTCCGGCACATAGGCCGAATAATCCAGCCGCTGCTCGATCAGCACCACCGGGTCCTTACACTCCTGTCTGGCAAGCTCCACCTGCTCCATGGCATAGGACACATACCCGTCCGTGCATTCCTCCATCTCGTCACACTGGTAATCCGACACCGGACGCTTAGAACGCCGTTTCAGGCTCCGTTTCAGCTTATGCTCCGCAAGGGCATGGGCGGCAGTCCCTTCCTCCGCATACACGCTGTTCCCCGTCTCTTCCGCAAACTGCTCTTCCAGCCGCGCGGACGGCGTACAGTTCAGCCACCTCCTGGAACAAGACGCCGACAATAACGCATGTCTCCCCATATCAAAGCACCTTCGCTTCCTTCAAAAGCGCCGGGTAATGCTCCGGGCTCACCGCAGACAGCTTCACCGCACCGTACTTCTGCAACAATTCTTTAATCTCCTGTGATTTCCCCTCCTGGGTCTTCTGCGCCATCACCGCCCGCACGTCCTCAATGGCGACAGCCTTCTCCTTTTTAATATCCGCCGCCTTCTTATCCTCTTTCCCGGACTTCTGCCCTTTCCCGGCATCCGAAGCGCCAGCCGCCCCAGAATCCGCTTCCGCATTCCCATCCGTATCCACGGCTCCTGCGCTCTCCGGCACAGCCGCATCCTTCTCCGCCATATCAGCAGCACCATTCCACACCATACCGGCAAGCCCTCTCAGCCCGTCCGCCACCATGGAAAACCCGTCCGCAATCTTCAACAATTCATTTCCCATCTTCACAATCCCTCCATATCTTCCAAACGCTCTATCAGTTCCTCGGAATACATAGCGCACACCAGCAGCTCCTTCCCGATCTCCGGATGGCTGAAATACTGCGCCTTCTCCCCGTACATCTTCTGTACCTCTGCCTCCATCTGCCTGCGCCGCTCGCCCCTCTCAAAGCCGAAGACCCAGATACCGTCCGCCTTCTCCATCAGCCGGGAGACCAGGAGACCCTCCACCGCGCTCCCAAGCTCATCCTTGAAAATGCCATGGAAACATAAAAACGGACTCACCGGAATCTTCCCCTTATGGGCCGCATACCGGCAGTATTCCTCCACCCTCTGCCGGTCCAGTTCCTCACTCCCCGTCAGATGCGTCAGCACCAGCACCAGCTCCATGCCCGCTCCCTCCTTCCACGCTTTCCGGCTCCACGAACCGCACCTCAATCCCATGCTCCACGGCAAAGGCGATCTCCGAAGCCATCCCTTCCGTGGCCTCCCCGAACACCCACACCCCGTCACAGCAAAGGAGCAGCTCCAGCCCCATGGCAAGTCCCGCCTGCCGCTCCGCCTCGATTCCCTCGTTCAGAAACTGCGGGAACAGCAGATGCGGCGCAACAGGCAGGACCCCTTTTTCCCAGGCCGTCCGGCAGTACCCGGCCGCCTTCCTCGCATTCCCCTCCATGTCCCCACGGAAAGGGCTGCAGATAAACACCGCTTTACATGAGTTAAAGACAGTGTTTCGGGGAAGTGCCATAATCGGCACATTCCCCATGCCTATTTAATCAATTTTTCCTACAAAACGATAGTAAATCTCAATGTCCCTCACTGTCCTACCGTTCCCGTCTTTCCATGACTGGTGGACTACGATTTTCTCAATCAGTTCATTCAAGAGCGGGGCGGTAAGCTCGTCAATGGCACTGTATTTCTGGATTAAGTCAATCCAGCGTTTTGCATCGTCCGTTTCCTCTTTCGTTTCTTCAAGCCTTGCAGAGATGGTCTTGACCGTTTCATCAAGCTGTTGCTGCTCCGTGCGGTATTTGACGGAGAGCATGGAATAATTTTCTTCGTCAAGAAGCCCTTTTACCCTGTCCTCGTACATCTTCGCAAAAAGGCTGTTCAGCTCCTGCCTGCGTTTCTGTGCCTTTTTCAGCTCTTTTTCGGCACGGGCATTCTCGGACTGCCGCTGTTTCTCGCTGCCTTGCAGCAGCCGTTCCAGAATGGCGTCCTCATTCTCTTTTACCGCCATCAGCCAGTATTGTAACCTTCCGAGAACAAACGCATACAAAATCTTGTAAGGCGTGTAATGGAGCGTGCAGAAGTTCCTGCCATACGCCGCATACTGGGTACAGCGGTAAAAACGCCCCTTGTCCTTTGTGTTTGCCGAGCCGAGCGTCCATCCGCATTCCCCGCACCTTATAAGCCCTGCGAATATCTGCGGCTCATCGTCTTTACGGCTCCGTCGCCTTGAATTTACATGCGTCTGCACCAAATCCCACAAATCCTGCGTGACAATCGGCTCATGCGTATTTTCCACCACGAACCACTCATCCTCGCTATGCTTGATATTCTTTTTGGATTTATAGGACATCTTTGTCAGCTTGTAATGGACGGTATGCCCAAGGTATATCTGGTTGGCGAGGATATTGCTGACGGTCTGTATGCACCAGCGGTATTTTACTTCTTCAGGCTTCCCCTCAAACATGGACGCCTTATACCCGTTCCGTTTATAAAGCCACCATGTTGGGACTGGCACTTTATCTTTGGCGAGGGCGTGGCAGATTTTCTTTGCCCCATACCCATGTGCCGCAAGCTCAAAAATACGCTCCACAATCCACTTCGTTTCCTCATCAATAATGAGCCTGTTCTTTTCCGTCGGATGCAGCTTATACCCTAAAGGCGTGACTGGGGCGATGTATTCCCCATTTTTAAACTTGGCTTTCATCGCATTTTTTACCTTGCGGCTCGTTTCCTTTGCCTGCCATTCGTTGACGATATTCTTGAATGGGGCGATGTCGTTGTCCTCCCTTATCGTGTCAACGCCGTCATGGATTGCGATGTACCTTACGCCCTTGCTCGGAAAATAAAGCTCCGTGTACTGCCCCGTGAGGATATAGTTCCTGCCAAGCCTTGACAAATCCTTTGTGACAACGCAGTTGATTTTCCCGTCCTCTATGTCCTCAATCATGCGTTTGAAGCTTGGTCTTTCAAAAGCTGACGTTAGATAACGATACTTTTGAAAACACTGGAAAATCAAGGTTTTTCGAGCGACGGACAAGCAGGGTATTGTACTAAAAACTGAATACGACGCAGAAGCGGCGTTTCTTACTCTCTACATGGGAGAACAGGAACGCCGCTTTTTTCATGCCCTTTGTTACGCAGTAGGGGCAGAAAAAGCCTTGCTACAAGCGGTTTTGCGGGTGTGTATCTGGCGCGGCAAGGGATTTATACCTTATTCCCCGAAACCGCGCTTCTACTGCGTAACAAATCCAAAGCAAAGGAGCTATGAACTATGGCAGTTTTCAGAGTGGAACGGAACAAGGGCTACACCGTAATGAGCAACCACCACCTACGCAACAAGGAGCTTTCCCTAAAGGCAAAGGGGCTGTTGTCGCAAATGCTGTCACTCCCCGAAGATTGGGACTACACCTTGAAAGGCTTATCCCTTATCAACCGGGAGAAGATAGACGCTATCCGCGAAGCCATTAAGGAGCTTGAACGCGCCGGGTATATCGTCCGTTCAAGGGAGCGCGACGAGAAAGGATGCTTGCGGGGCGCGGACTATGTGATATTCGAGCAGCCGCAGCCGCCTACGCCGGATTTACCTACATTGGAAAATCCAACATTGGATAATCCAACGCAGGAAAAACCAACATTGGAAAAACCTACGTTGGAAAATCCAACGCAATTAAATAAAGATATACAAAGAACTGACTTACCAAAAAAAGAAAAAATAATTACTGATGAACAAAGTACCCATTCCATTCCTATCCTTTCCCCTACCCCCTCTCCTTGCAGAGAAGCGGCTACGCCGCCGGAACGGAAAGGAACGGAAGCGACAGCACAGAGCGCAGTTGATATATACCGGGAAATCATCAAGGACAATATCGACTACCACATTCTCAAACAGGACATGAAGTTTGACAGTGACAGGCTTGACGAGATTGTAGACCTCATGCTTGAAACCGTATGCACCGCCAGAAAGCGGGTACGGATTGCAGGGGACGACTACCCGGCAGAGCTTGTGAAATCTAAGTTTATGAAACTGGACGGCGAGCATATCCGCTTTGTGCTTGACTGTATGCGGGAGAACACAACGAAAATCCGCAACATCAAGCAATATCTGAAAGTAGCCCTTTTCAACGCCCCGTCCACTATCGGCAATTATTACACTTCCCTTGTCGCCCATGACATGGCAAGCGGCGCACTGTCACCGAAGAAGCCGCAGTACGGCGACCCGGACTATTATTCATGCAACGAGGGCGAAAGCCTGTAACCACCCACAACCACAAAAGGAGGATTTTATTATGGCACAGAAAATGACAGGAGCATTGGTATTTGACGAGCGCACCGACCGTTACGACATCCGCTTTGACTTAAACAGCTACTACGGGGGCTTGCATTGCGGCGAGTGCTTTGACGTATTCGTGCGGGGCAAGTGGAAGCCGACCCGGATTGAGTACGGCGACAACTGGTATCTTGTGGGTATCAGAGCCGAGGACTTGAACGGGCTGCGGGTGCGTATCTGACCGCCGCCCCATAAAGAAAAGCGAAAGGAGGACGCGAGAAATTGCAGGACGAAGTAAACGAAAAGACCATAGCCCTTTACATCAAGACCGGGAAGCTGACCGCCCAGACGCTCCAAAAGGCAATGAAAGCCATACTGTCAAAGGGAAAAAAGCAGCTTTCCAAACCGCCACAGGGCAAGCAGAGCTTAAAGCAGCTTATGAAGCAGAACGCGGGCGTTTCCAACATTGAGATTACCGAGGGCAATATCAAAGCCTTTGAGAGTACGGCGAAAAAGTACGGTATCGACTTTGCGCTGAAAAAGGACGCGACGGAAAGCCCGCCCCGCTATCTGGTTTTCTTCAAGGGGCGGGACGCGGACGTGCTGACCGCAGCCTTTAAGGAATTTTCCGCAAAAAAGCTGACACAGGAGAAAAAGCCCTCAATCCGAAAGCTGCTCTCTACCCTCAAAGAAGCTGCACAGGGCAGAAACGCGGAACGGGCAAAGGTCAAGAACAAAGACAGGGAGGTATCGCTATGAAGCCGGAAATCAAGAAGCTGCTTATCCTAAATCTCCCGTATCTGCTCTTTGTCTGGCTCTTTGATAAAGTGGGCGCGGCTGTCCGGCTCTCCCCCGGCGCGGACGCAAGCGCAAAGCTGCTACATCTTGGGGACGGTTTTACCGCCGCCTTTTCCAGTATCGCGCCGAGCTTCCACCCGGCAGACTTAGCTTTAGGCATTGCGGGGGCGGTCATTGTCCGGCTGATTATCTACACCAAAGGCAAGAACGCGAAGAAATACCGCCGCGGAACAGAGTACGGTTCGGCGCGTTGGGGGACAGCCGACGACATAAAGCCGTACACCGACCCGGTATTTGAGAACAATATCCCCCTAACGCAGACGGAACGGCTCACCATGAACAGCCGCCCGAAGCAGCCGAAATACGCAAGAAACAAAAATATCCTTGTAATCGGCGGTTCCGGCAGCGGCAAGACCCGGTTCTTTGTGAAACCGTCGCTCATGCAATGTACGTCAAAGGATTTTCCAACGTCGTATATCGTCACTGACCCAAAAGGAACACTGATTTTGGAAACCGGGAAAATGTTACAGCGGTACAAATACCGTATCAAAGTGTTAAATACGATTAACTTCAAAAAATCCATGAAATACAATCCCTTTGCCTATCTGCGGAGCGAAAAGGACATTTTGAAGTTAGTCAATACCATTATCGCCAACACCAAAGGCGACGGGGAAAAATCCGGCGAGGATTTCTGGGTGAAAGCGGAAAAGCTCTACTACACCGCGCTAATCGGCTATATCTGGTATGAAGCCCCGGAGGACGAGAAGAACTTCACGACGCTGCTTGAAATGATAAATGCGTCGGAAGCCCGCGAGGACGACGAGGACTTCCAGAACCCGGTTGACCTCATGTTTGAACGTCTGGAAGAAAAAGACCCGGAACATTTTGCAGTCAAGCAGTACAAAAAATACAAACTTGCGGCGGGCAAGACCGCAAAAAGCATACTTATCTCATGCGGCGCGAGGTTAGCCCCATTCGACATTAAGGAGCTGCGGGAGCTTATGGAAACCGACGAAATGGAGCTTGACACCATAGGCGACAGAAAGACCGCCCTTTTCGTGATTATCAGCGACACCGACGATACTTTTAACTTTGTCGTGAGTATTCTCTACACACAGCTATTCAACCTTTTATGCGACAAGGCAGATGATGAATACGGCGGGCGGCTTCCCGTCCATGTAAGGTGCTTACTTGATGAATTTGCGAATATCGGGCAGATACCAAAGTTTGAAAAGCTCATTGCAACGATACGGAGCCGGGAAATATCCGCGTCAATCATCTTGCAGAGCCAGTCACAGCTAAAAGCAATCTACAAGGACAACGCCGATACCATAGTCGGCAACTGCGACACCACCCTTTTCTTGGGCGGCAAGGAAAAAACGACGCTCAAAGAAATATCGGAGATTTTAGGCAAGGAAACGATAGACAGCTTCAACACTTCCGAAACAAGGGGACGGGAGCTTTCGCATGGGCTGAACTATCAGAAATTGGGAAAGCAGCTTATGACGGAAGATGAAATCGCAGTCATGGACGGGGGAAATGTATCTTGCAGCTACGCGGAGTGCGCCCGTTCTTTTCGGACAAATTCGACATAACGAAGCACCCGAAATATAAGTACCTGTCCGACGCAGACCCAAAGAACGCCTTTGACATGGAAAAGCACCTTAAACGCCGCCCCGCCATTGTCAAGCCCGACGAGGTTTTTGACTATTACGAGATTGACGCAGCAGACTTACAGGAGGACGCAGACCATGAGGAAACGTAGCGCAGAGGAAAAACAAAAGCAGCTTGAACGGTTTTTAATGAATGTTGCGGAAGCCGCCGACGCTGCATTATGGGAGTATTGGCGGGAAAAGGAAGCGGAACACCGCTGTTTTGCAACGGAGTATGTCACGCGCCGGGGGCTTATCCCGCAACAGTGACAGCATGGCAGACCGCCGGGGGACAGGGGAAGCTACACTTCCCCTACGCTGCCTTGCGGCAGCTACCCCTTTGTGAACTTGCGGGAAGCGAACACCTTGCTATGCAAGCTATTCACTTCCCGCAAGTCTGAATAATACCCGTCCGGCAGCACAGCGGGACACCGAAAGGAGGAATGGAAGCAATCACATATATCAATATCGGCTACATGATACGCGCCCCTACTTTCCGGCGCAGTACACAGCGGCAGGAGCCGCACCCCTTACAACTGAATACCGCCGCGCCGCAGAACTTACGCAGCGCGGGGACAGCCGCCTTTACCAGAGGGCGGTTTTTTTGTGCGGCGGCATACGCTGACCGCCTTTTGTCCGCTTGCCGGACAGCCGCAGACGCGGCAGAAAGGATATATTTATGGCATTTTTCAATAGCGCAGTAGACGTTTTGCAGACCCTTGTTGTAGCACTTGGAGCCGGGCTTGGTATCTGGGGCGTGATTAACCTTATGGAGGGCTACGGCAACGACAATCGTGCGACACGTTCGTAACTGAAAAGGTTACGCACTAAGTCGAAAGGCTAAATAGCCTGAAATCTTAGGAGAACTGACAATCCGATGGGTGGAATGATAGGGTAACGCCTTGAAACGCCCACACTGATACTCCGATTGGCGGCGGTATGCAACTGCCTAACCGTCAAAAGCTCGGTGAAGTCGGCAGAGAGTGACCGTAAGCGGGATTTTTTTTACCGCACGAAACCTGTCCAGAGGTGGACGGCGTCACCTATATGCCGGGTGTCGGATACTCATGGTGAGAATGTATGAAAATACTGGCGTACTTCCGAATGTACGGGTCTAAACGTTTGGATTTGTCGAAAGGCATTTCCCCATTAAATTGGGGTGTCCGTGGATTAGTAAGATTGGTTGTTATGAACGTCCACATACCGTTACAGGCGGTAAGATTCTTTGAATTGGACACAGGCTTAGAGGAAGCGCCTAAAAGTATTCAATGATAGGATTGTTGGAACGTGGTAAACCGGGACGTGAATGATAAGGCTGTTGCAGGCTGATGTCACGCTGATAAGGAAAAGCGAAAACCAGCAGGGAATGCTGGTATATCAGTTATGATATTCCACTATCGCTATAACTTATCTTAATTCTGGCGAAAGTGGTGGCACAGTACCTATGAAGCGGGAATAAAAAGCCCGTGGAGGGATAGCCACCAGTCGGATTTAGAAACAAAAACTGAAAACATAACAAACACAGCTTCGAGTATGACAAAGAAAATCCTAACCGAAAGGGGTGGGTGCCTGTGTTGACTTCGGAGCAGCAAAAGCGCAAACCAAAACAAAGCAAAATCCGCTATACGGAGTATTACGACCTGCAAAGCATCTTTGACAGTCTGTATGCTGACAGCCTGAACGGCAAGACCTTTCAGAACCTCATGCGCCTGATTGCAAGTGAGGAAAACATCAAACTGGCATATCGGACAATTAAGGGCAACAAAGGAAGCGGTACTCCCGGCGTGGATAAGCGGACAATCAAAGACCTTGCCGCACTTCGTGAGGAACAATACGTCCGGCTTATTCAAAAACAGTTCAGTTGGTACACTCCCCGCCCGGTGAAACGGGTGGAAATCCCCAAACCCAACGGAAAAACAAGACCGCTGGGGATTCCTACAATTGTTGACCGCATAGTGCAGCAATGTATTTTACAAGTGCTTGAACCAATCTGTGAAGCAAAGTTCCATGAGCGTTCCAACGGCTTCCGTCCGAACCGCTCTACGGAACACGCCATAGCACAATGCTGTCGGCTCATGCAGGTACAGCACTTGCATTATGCGGTGGATATTGATATTCGTGGTTTCTTTGATAATGTAAGCCACGGCAAGCTGATAAGGCAGATGTGGGAAATGGGTATCCGGGACAAAAAGCTGTTGTGTATCGTCAAGCAGATGTTAAAGGCACAGGTGGTACTTCCAGATGGAACGAGGACAACTCCAACCAAAGGAACGCCGCAGGGCGGCATTTTGTCGCCACTGCTCTCCAACATAGTGCTGAATGAGCTTGACTGGTGGGTGACTTCCCAGTGGGAGGAAATGCCTACCCATTACGAGTACAAAACCCGGCAGAACGCCCACGGTACAGATATTAAAAGTCACACCTACCGGGCGCTCAGGCGGAGCAGACTCAAAGAAATGTACATCGTGAGGTACGCTGACGACTTCAAAATCTTTTGCCGGAGCCGGCAGGACGCTGAAAAGGCGTTTGAAGCAACGCGGCTATGGCTAAAAGACCGGCTCGGGCTGGAAATCAGCCCGGAAAAGTCTAAAGTCATCAATCTAAAACAGCGGTATTCGGAGTTTTTGGGATTCAAGATGAAAGTCTACCCCAAAGGGAAAAAATACGTGGTCTGTTCACACATGAGCGATAAAGCCATAAAGCAGGCAAAGGGAAAAATATCTGCCGCTATCCGGGCGATACAGAATCCGGCAGATGACCGGGCGCAATACATCGCCATTCAGCAATACAATTCCGTGGTTGCCGGACTGCACAATTATTACCGTCTGGCAACACACATCAGCGTAGATTTTCCAAAGCTGTCCTATGGACTGAAGCTGCAAATGGCAAACAGGCTGCGGGAATTGACATCAAAAGGAAAACTGGAACGTGGATTTATCAAGGAACGGTATGGCAAGAGTAAACAGCTAAGGTTTCTAAACGGACACCCTCTCATTCCAATGGGATATGTCCAAACAAGAAACGCCCAGCACAAAAAGAAAACCGTCAATCGGTATACATCGGAGGGACGGGCAGAAATCCATAAAAATCTTGGTATCAATACCGATACGATGATATGGCTCATGCAAAACCCTGTGTTGGATAAAACGATTGAGTTTGCAGACAATCGGATTTCGCTGTTTGCGGCTCAATATGGGAGGTGTGCCGTAACTGGCATTGACCTTATGCCTCATGACATTCGCTGTCACCATAAAGTGCCGCTTGAAAACGGCGGTACAGATGAATATGGCAACCTTGTTCTTGTAACCGAAGCAGTACATATCTTAATCCATGCCACTTTGGGAGAAACAATCCAGAAGTACCTAAATGAACTCCAACTGAACAAAAAGCAACTGGAAAAACTGAATAGACTGCGAAAACTGGCGGGAACGTCTGTAATCGCATAACCAATCTTTTAATGCTGTAACGAAGTGTGTAAGTTATGTTTAAAACGTAAAATTTCTAAATTCGATGGGGCGCCGTGTGCGGTGAAAGTCGCATGCACGGTGCTAAGCGGGGGAAAAGCCGGAAACATTTGAAACTGTAGGCTTACCTATCGCAATCGGGCGCGAAAAGCCAGGGCATGAAGCAGGTCATGGCTAATTAGAGGTAATCAAAAGAGGAAAGGAAAAGCACAATCCAGACGGAACCGGCGATACCGTCAAGAAATATTTGTGAGTTAGCAAGAAACCTGATATAATGGGGGCAAGCGCCCATCCGGGGCAGAAAGGCAGGGAGAAACATGCACATCAGCTACAAACCGCTCTGGCACACACTGATAGAGCGCAACATGAGGAAAGAAGATTTAAGGCTTGCCGCTGGCCTGACCACAAATATGATTGCCAACATGGGCAAAGAAGGGAAACATATCAGCATGGACACACTTGCCCGTATTTGTGAAACACTGGATTGTGGCATTATGGACGTGATTGAGCTGGCCAGTGACGAGCCTTCCGCCACAGGAGGGAACGATAATGGAAAAACTGAAAGAAAGAATCACAGAGAACGGCATTGATTATATTCTGGCAGGTGATTACTATATCCCGGACTTGAAGCTGCCGGAGGAGAACCGCCCCATCGGACGCTATGGGAGGCTGCACCGGGAATATCTCAAACAGGAGCATCCGGCACGGTACAGTTCCCTTATTTTGACCGGGACATTATGGATATACCTTGCCGACCTGAACGAGCAGGCGGAAGAACGGCTTAACTTAATCATTGAGCAGATGAAAGCCGCCGAAGGAGTGACCGAGGAACTGAAAGCCCGGAACCAGCTTGAATGGGTAGGCCGGATGAACAATATCCGCAACCGGGCAGAGGAAATCATAAACAGTGAGTTGATTTATATTTGATTGGATGTGGAAAGACCAGCCGACTACCCGGCTGGTCTTTCTAACCTTCCCTGCGCTCCAATACCGCCCGAATCATGGCAACGGCGATTTCCTGCTGGCTGGGCGACGTGCTTTCCCACAGCTCTGCCAGCTCCCGTATCTTGCTGACCTCATTATCTTCCAGCGCATCCCGCAGCAGATAATCAGGGGAGATTTTCAGTGCGTTGCAGATATTGATAAATACGGGCAGACTGGGAACCTTTATCCCGCCTTCAATCTGCCGGAGGTAAGTTGCGTTGATATTGCACAGCTCCGAGAGCCTGTCCGCCGTGAATCCCCGGTCTTTCCTCACCATGTTGATACGTTTGCCTAATCCTTTACCTTCCATAATGCCACCCATTTCATAAGCTATTAGCATTTATTTTGTACACTTTTAGACTACATCACACTTAGGGATTGCAATAGATTCTAAAAGACTATATAATATTAGCTAGTAGACTATAAACTATGAAAGGGGAACAACAGAATGGAACTGAACTATTTTAGGGACAGGCTTTTTGATTTACTAAACGACAGTGAAGGGATGGGGATTGTTGACCTGAACGCAGATGAGCGGAACAGCCTGCTCACTGTCAGGACAGAGGACGGGAATGTATTTGAAATCGTATGCCGACAGGCAGCGGGGAAGGAGGACGGATGGACGACCGCAAACTGACTGTATGCTATGGACGTGGCAATTACAAGCAATCTCCGCCGCAGATTCTTTTACAAGGTAAGTGGCTGGAACAGGCTGGATTCTCCGCAGGGGACAAAATCACCGTGAAATGCCAGCAGGGGCAGCTTATCATCACAAAAAACGGAACAAGAGCAGATTCAACAGAATAATGTTTATGATACAATGATTTTTTCGGAAAATCTATTCCCTCTGGAAAGTGACTGCGGTATAATGAAGCTATCGACAAATCGGAATAGGGAGGTAAATTTATATGAGTGATTTTGCTATTCGTTTTCTTAATAGTGAAGGGGAACCTATTACACAAGAAACTGTAGACAAACTGGTGTGCAAAATTCGGGAAAATCATTGTAGGTCTGCATGGTTAGCTTTGGATGAATATGGCGAAGAGGATTTTCTATCTGTAGATATTGAGAATGATTGGGCGGCTCTGGCTTTTAACACATATGGTGAAGATGAAGAGGCTCATATGTATATGCCTGTCAATTCCGAATATGGTACATCCAAAGAGGACGCTCCTGTAAATATCAGCGGACAGACTCCAGTTCTCAAGCGAAATGCGCTCAATGATTTGAATCTGGTTGCTGAATGTGTTCTCCATTTTGCTAAAACAGGAGAGCTGTATCCAAAGTTGAAGTGGGAGGAAGTAGCGTAAAAAACACAACTTCCAGTTTGTGCGCTTAAAAATTGAATAAGAACCACCCAAAATGCCGTTGCATGGAAAAATCCCAAGCAACGGCATTTCCTTATCTCCGTTTCATTCTGCTCAACGGTGAATCCTTATATGCCGGAGTTTTCTTCATAACATTTTTCAGAACCGTGCGCTCCTGCTCCGACAGCTTCTCATACCGGATTTGTAGCTGCGTACACATCAGGGCAGTGAACACATCCAGATAGGAACCCGGCACGGCCAGCGCCTTCTTTGCGTCCTTGATTAGCTTCATGCCATTGGAGCCGTCCGGCGCACTATCCGTATCATTCTTGTGCGTTTCCCTTATGGCATGGAGGATAGTGTCCCAAGTCCGGTGCGTGACCTGACAGAAATAATCTTCTTCCTGTACCTGCATAGCTTCCAACGCCTTTAACGCAGCATCTTCCTCCACCGGCTGATATTGGGAAAGGACTTGCCCCCGCAGGACTTCCAGAAGGCTGTTGAAGTTTTGGAAGTGGGCGGTTGCCACACCATCTACATAAATTTCCGTGTCCGTCATCAGGGTAATAAAATCCTCATGTGTGGCAATCTCACACAGCAGCCGGTTGTTGATACGCCCGCTTTTCAACAGCTCCACCATGCTGTCACTCAAATGCAGCTCCGTAAGTTCCATGCCCGGATGGTTCCGGTTCTCTGTCAAGCAGAGCAGGTAATCCGTTGACACACCGTAAAACTTTGCCAGCTCCACAAGGTTTTTGTGGCTGATTTCCTTTAGTTCGTCATTCTCATAGCTTCCCAAGGCTGATTTGGAAATCCCCGTAACCGCCGCCAGTTCCTCTAATTTTAAATGCCGCTCCGTCCTTAAATCCTTTAACCGCTCCTGAACCGTTATCCCCTGTTTCATGGCTTCCTGCTCCTTTCCAGCGGCCAGCTTTTGCCGCCATCCCCATTGTACCACATATCCATGCCGGGCGCATTTCCCTTTGTGATTCTTTTCAAAGGCGCAAAATGCGCTTTTGATTTGCCCGGATTTTCAGAAGTGCAAAATGCACATCTGATTTTTGCACCCGTCCAGCAGGAAGCCTTTTCCGCAATCGTGGAATTTTTCAGATTTTGGGCTTCATTCCTGATTCGTGGACATACGGCACATGGTACAAAAATGTCATATGATATAGGCAGTTCATCGATGGATTATTCCAATCGAATGACCGGCCTGTATGGGATATGCTCCCCGGCGATGTAACGCAACGACTTCCGGCAGGGAAACGGAGGAACCCTGACCGGAACGAGCGTACCAAGGAGAGCGAAACGCCGCCAAAGACGGGGGCAGGAACGACAGCAGAGGGAACCGGCAAAATGAACACCGAAACGATACCGAAACACAACAATTTCACGGGGCATAGTCTGCCCTGTCCGTAATACTAAGGGGGATTTTGGGGCGGCTCTACGGCTGTATTTCCCCTGAAAATCGCCCCGAAACGATACACAAAAAACCACTGCCCGCCCATTCCGGCTGTTACTGCTGAATCGGGCGGTTTTTCTATGAAGGAGGCACCATGCCGAGAATGTCAAAGAAGTTGAAGAAAGAGCTTGCTTTCTTCCTGAACGACCGGGGGCGCAGAAGCTACAATGAACTCTGCCGGAAATGCCAGCATGAATGTAAGCAGGGTTTCCGGGCTGTCATTATCGACTGCCCCCGCTACCAATCCAAACGAGCCAAAAGGAGGACACCATCCAATGAATTGTGAATTTATGATAGCCAGTACGCCCCTGCCGCCCTGTATGCCGCTCCCAAAGGCAATGCTCCGGCTTCCGGTCAGCAATACGGCAAAGGTCATGTACGCCCGCCTGTTGGATGAAATCCTGACAAGGGGAACCGAGGACAGCAACAGGATTCTGTTCATCCGCTTCCCCGTCATGGAGATAGCGGCGGCACTCTCCCGAAGCCCCCAGACCTGCAAGCGTTCACTGAACGAGCTGGAACAGGCCGGGATGATTATGCGTGTCCGTCAGGGCATCGGGGAGGTCAGCCATATGTATATCCTGCTCCCGAAGGAGGACACCGCCCATGAATGAAAAGCTGGAAAAACTGAATCAGGAAATTGAAAAGACCGAAGCCAGACTGCGGCGGGCGCAGCATAAGGAGAAAATGCTGGAACACCAGATAAAGACGCTGAACCGGAAGGAACGGACACACCGGCTATGTACCAGAGGGGCTATGCTGGAAAGCCATCTCCCCCACCCGGAATCCGTGACGGATGGGCAGGTCAGCACCATCTTAAAAGTCCTGTTCTGCCGGAGCGACACCAAACGTCTTGTGGAACAGGTTCTTGCAGAAAACTGGAAGGAGGACGCAGAGTGAAATTTTCAAAAAGTGAACTGGACATCATCTATCAATATGCCGCACCGACCAAGGCGGAAACCCTTGCGGGCATGAAAGAAACCGTGCCGGTGATAAAGGACTTACTGACAAAGGCAATCGTGGAGAACGCCATCCGAAAGCTGGAAAAGATACCGGAGCCGGAGTGCAGCCAGTTTGTTGCCGCCACAAAAGCCCGGTTCCTTGCAGAGCGTGACAATTCCATCCGCCAGCGGCTTGCGGCGGCAAAGGCACAGGAGCCAATCATGCAGGGGCATGACCTGTTAGGGATAGAACGGTTCCACCCGGAAACCCGGCACATGATTACGCTGGAAGTACAGAAGCAGTGCTTTGTCGGTTTTAAGGGGGAGCGGTTCCGTTTCTTCCTCTCCGATGAAGGCTACCGGAACGCAAAACGCAGCGAGCAGGAAGGGGAAATCAAGATAAAGAGTCATGCTGCCGTTGTCGCCGGGAAGCTCTATCCCGACAAGAAGCCGAAACAGCAGGAACGGTAAAAAGCCCGTTCCAGAATCAAAGTGCGCCGGGCGCGTCTTGATTTTGCAAGGGAAGTTTTAACGTGGACGAGTCAGGCGCGCTCACATTGGCGGCTTTCCATGTGTGAAAAATCAGAACGAGCCGGGCGCGTTCTGATTTATGCCGCCTATGGCGTAATTGGTACGGCTGATTTCCAACTGCCATAAACTCCACTTGCAATTTTGGCTTCCAAAGCGACAAGCTGGAAAATCCCCCTCTGAAAGAGGGCGCAATTATACACCACCCAGAGGTTGGTGAATTGCGTTCTCCGAAGGCTCCTTGCCGGAGGGCTGTGATTTTCCGCAGTCATGGTCTGCTCCAAATCAAACAGGGGACGCTACGCTTCCCCTGCACTGGCTGCCGCCAGCTACCCTTTTGCCTTTGAATAATCGAATAAATTTATTAGTTTTTTGTTGTGCTTATTCTATAATGATATTGACATAAATAAAAAAATATAGTAGAATATGCACAAAAAGAGGAAAAGGGAGGGATACTGATGATTTTATAAAATAAGCCGTAATTGTAATCTATGTGTAATAATGATTAAGGAGGATACCCATGAAGAAGTTTTTAACATTTTTATTAACTTGTGTTCTTTTTATTACATCTTCAATGCCAGTTTTTGCAATGACAAATGATAAAGTTTCTACAGAAACGCAAGTTGAAATTCCAGTTTTACAGTTTGACAGTAAGGAAGATTTTGAACAATATTGTTATACTCTTTCAAAAGAGAAATCAACCAGAGGGGCAACCGTTATTTATGCTTCCGTGATTAGAGATGGCACAAGTGAGGATTGTGAGTTATACCTATTGTGGGAAGGTGACGAAATGTACAATGCTTTTAGATATAAAAAAATACAGGTTAAAAGTGCTAACCTATTATCAAGTAAAGTTTATAAAACATTTGGAGACGGCACCAATTACACTACCAAAAATACAACCGCTGCGTCTGTTGGGTCTGTAAAAATAGGTGATTTCAAATTAGATAGTGATATTGAAAAAGTTAAAGTAACTTCAAAAGGCTTACAGGGGTATAATATGAAATCTCTATCATGGTTATCAGGAGTAGAATTTTCGGGAACTGTTACCATTAATTAAGCAGGAAAAATATATATTATGAAGCAAAGATATGAATTTATAAGAAATTATAAATCTCAAATTATTCCGGGTTTTA
This sequence comes from Candidatus Merdisoma sp. JLR.KK006, assembly GCF_036941035.1. Lineage (NCBI taxonomy): Bacteria > Bacillati > Bacillota > Clostridia > Lachnospirales > Lachnospiraceae > Candidatus Merdisoma > Candidatus Merdisoma sp. JLR.KK006. Next base: position 31,398 of record NZ_JAYMNS010000035.1, read on the forward strand.
AATCTTTTGAGGAAACATTGAAATGGTTGTCTGAAAAAGTTGATATTATAGAAATACCATTAAGTAGTTTTACAAATTTCTTTTTAGAAAGCCAAAAATTTAATGCTATAAATGCAATTACTAATAACAATTTGCATTTATCTTCAGAAGATTTTGAGTTTATAGCATACAAATTACTATCTACATCAAAAAATGAGGCTTATAATGAAAAATTAGAAGATGAAAAATTTGTTTATATTTTATTTGAGCTAAGAACAAGGTATGTTATAAGCAATAGTGCTAAACTTCAATTAGAAATAGTGATTCAGCAAGGTATTGGTCAATATGATTATGAAAATAATACAGAATATTTGTTGTATTATATTAGCTGTATTGATAGACTAAAAAACAAGGAATATTAAGCAATAAGCAGGAAATCTGAAAAAAGGTCTCCTGCTTTTTTTCTGCCCGGAATCCGGGAGAAAGGAGGGCGCACACTTGCCATGCCCGCACTGTAAAATCACAATCATTAAGCGGAGCAACAATGAATCCGCTGTTTCTGCCGCCGCCTACCAGAGCGGCGAGAAACTGTTCTCTGAATACGACCAAGAGCAGAAACACTATCCCTACAAGAACGAAGTCACCCACAAAGAAATCATGCTCCCGCCCCATGTGCCGCCGGAGTATGCAGACCGCAATACTTTATGGAACTCTGCCGAAGCACAGGAAAAGCAATGGAACTCCCAGCTTGCCCGGAGGTTCGTGCTTGCCATCCCAAGGGAAATCCCATCGGAACAGCACGCCGACCTTATCCGTGACTACTGCCGGGAGTTTTTTGTTTCCAAAGGCATGATAGCCGATTTTGCCATCCATGACAAAGGGGACGGCAACCCCCACGCCCATATCCTGCTCACCATGCGGGCGATGGACGAAAAAGGCAGATGGCTCCCCAAATGCCACAAGGTATATGACCTTGACGGGAACGGCGAAAGAATCCGGCTCCCGTCCGGCAGATGGAAAAGCCACAAGGAGAACACCGTAGACTGGAACGACCGGAAGTATGCCGAAATCTGGCGGCAGGGATGGGCGGACACGGCCAACCGCTATCTGGAAGCCAACGACCGCCCGGAACGGCTTGACCTGCGCTCCTATGCCCGACAGGGGATTGATAAAATCCCCACCGTCCACATGGGGCCAGCCGCCTGCCAGATGGAGAAGAAAGGAATCCAGACCAACGTTGGCAACCTGAACCGGGACATCAAAGCCGCCAACTCCCTCATGCAGTCCATCCGCCAGATGGTGCGCCACTTAAAAGGCTGGATTGCCGATTTAAAAGAGAAAAAAGCCGCCCTGATGGAAGCATTGGAGCAGACGAAGGAACCGACCATACCGGAGCTGCTCTCACAGTATTTAGAACTGCGGAGCGGACAGCGTGCCGACTGGACTTCCAGAGGGAAGCTCAAAGGCACAGTTGCCGACTTCAACAGGGTACAGGCGGCAATGGAGTTTCTGCGGGAAAAAGGAATCTCCACCATAGAGAGCCTTGACACCCGGCTGGACGAAATCAGCCAGACCGCCGTTTCTGTCATGGAGAGCGTGAAAAAAAGCGAGAAGCGTATCAAAGCCATCGACACCATGTTGTCCTATATTGACAAATACGAAGCAAACAAGCCAGTCCATAAGGAGTACGCCGCTATCGGCTGGAAGAAGAAAAAAGAGCAGTTTGCAGAGAGCCACCGGGAGGAACTGGACGCTTACCATGCCGCCATCCGGTATTTTAAAGCCAACCTGAAAGGCAATTCCTACTCTCGCAAAGATTTGGAAGCGGAACGGGAACAGCTTGCTTCTGCCCTGCCGGAACAGGGGGAGGAACTGGAAGCGGTTCAGGCAGATGTAAAAGTGCTGCGGGATGTGCGCCGCTGGCTCAATCAGGTATTGCCATCCGAGCAGTACCGACAGACCGCCGAGCCGGGGAAGAAACCGTCCGTACAGGGGAACCTGAAAGGGCGGCAGGAACGCATCCGGCAGGAGCAGGCAGAGAAACGCCAGCCGCCCCGGACACAGAAACAACAGAATATGGAACTTTAAACAGGCACTTGTTTTGTGATTGTAAATCGCTGGCAAGTGCTTGTTCATTTGAACAAGACGGATTTACAGACAACGTGAACGACATTGTGTCGCTCACGTTGGGATTATCAGGAGGGAACGCCTATTGAACGTATTTGAAGCCGTGAAACAGTCCGTCACCACAAGGCAGGCTGCGGAGCGTTACGGAATCAAAGTAAACCGGAATGGGATGTGCGTCTGTCCATTCCATAACGATAAGAACCCAAGCATGAAGGTTGACCGCCGCTTTTACTGTTTCGGCTGCGGAGCCACCGGGGACGTGATTGACTTTGTTTCCCGGCTCCACGGTATCGGCAGTAAAGAAGCCGCACTCATGCTGGCACAGGACTTCTCCATCCCCTATGAGGACGGGAGGAACGCCGGGAAGCAGCCCATAAGGCCACGCCTGCGGAGGGAAACGGAGGAACAGAAATTTAAGCGCATGGAGCGGCACTGCTTCCGGGTGCTGTCCGACTATTACCATCTTCTGCGCCGCTGGAAGGAAGAATACGCCCCCAAACAGCCGGATGAAGCATGGAATCCCCGGTTTATAGAAGCCCTGCAAAACATGAGCCGTCTGGAATATCTGATGGACGTACTTCTATCGGGGGAACTTCCAGAGCGGGCAGCCCTTATCACAGGACACGGAAAGGAAGTGAGGAACCTTGAAAGACGGATGGCAGAACTTACCGCCCCAGATACGGCAGGAAATAGCGAACATGGCAGACAGCGCAGAGCCGCCCCAGAGCATTGAGGAAGTAAAGGCCATGCTGGAAACCACCGAGAAAGGCGGCTTCCGCAACAGCATGAGCAACTGCCTGACCGTGTTCCAGTGCGACCCGCTCCTTTCTGGGGCGGTTGCCTACAACCTGCTGACCGACCGCACCGATATTTTAAGGCCAATCGGCTACAAAAGAGCCACCGGAAGCCCCATGACCGACACGGACATGAAATATATCCGGCTGTATCTAGAAAAGACCTATGGCCTGACAAGCGAGAAAAAGATACAGGACGCCGCCGACCTTGCCGCCAATGAGAACAGCTACCACCCTGTCCGGGATTATTTAAACGGCCTGACATGGGACGGAACCGGGCGGATACGCTCCTGCCTGCGTCACTTTCTGGGAGCCGGTGAGGACGATTACACATACCAATCCCTGCGCCTGTTTTTGTTGGGAGCCATCCACCGGGCATTTTCCCCTGGCTGCAAGTTTGAAGTCATGCTCTGTCTGGTAGGCGGTCAGGGAGCCGGGAAGTCCACCTTCTTCCGTCTGCTGGCAGTCAAAGACGAGTGGTTTTCGGACGATTTGCGGAAACTGGACGATGACAACGTATACCGGAAGCTGCAAGGTCACTGGATAATCGAAATGTCGGAGATGATTGCCACCGCAAACGCAAAGAGCATAGAGGAAATCAAGTCATTTTTGAGCCGCCAGAAGGAAGTCTACAAGATACCCTACGAAACCCACCCGGCAGACCGCCCAAGGCAGTGCGTGTTTGGCGGCACGTCCAATGCCCTTGACTTCCTGCCCCTTGACCGCTCCGGCAACCGCCGTTTTATTCCCATACAGGTATGCCCGGAGCAGGCGGAAACACACATTTTAGAGGACGAAGCCGCTTCCAGAGCCTATTTAAACCAAGTGTGGGCGGAAGCGATGGAGATTTACAAAAGCGGCAGATGGAAGCTGACATTCAGCCCGGAAATGGTGCGCTATCTAAAGGAACATCAGCGGGACTTTATGCCGGAGGACACCAAAGCCGGGATGATACAGGCTTTCCTTGACAGCTACCCCGGCGATACGGTCTGCTCCAAACAGCTATACAAAGAAGCCCTGAACCATGATTTTGACGAGCCGAAACAATGGGAAATCCGGGAAATCAACGAGATAATGAACCAGTGCGTCACCGGCTGGAAGTATTTCTCCAATCCCCGGATGTTTGCCGGATACGGCAGACAAAAAGGATGGGAACGGGAGCAAAAGGCAAAAGCTGACGCTTGCGCCTTGACAACGGACACCGGCAACGGGGCGGGAAAAACCCCGGAGGGATTTATGCCGGTGCCGGAGCAGATGGAACTTCCATTCTGAAAAAATCCGGCAAAAGACAGCCCGTTGCACACTTCGTTGCTATCCCGTTGCCGGGCCGGTTGCCGGGGAAAATCCCGTAACTATCGGCTTTTCTCCCCTTTAACAACCAAAGCAACAGAAAAATAAAAGAAAAAGTATAAAATAACCCAACTGCCAGACAAGGATTCGTTCCAAGGTTTTTTGAAGCCCGTTGCCGGACTTCGTTGCCGACCTTCCCTGTCTGGCTGTTTTCATGTATGGAGGACAACTGCCTATGGCGAAAAATAAAACAGAGATTCATGTCACCACAGTATTTGACGGCGAGCTGGACGCTACGGACGTTTTCGTGAGCCTTATCGCACAGAAGCACAGCAGAAAAATAGATAAAGAATATCTTGCTAAAACACAAGAAATGAGATATAATAAAGACGAGGTTCAATGTGACCGTGTTCCGTCTGGATTGTGCGGGTAAACGGTTATGATGAACACTTTTGAATATGCAGGGATGGACACACTTCTTGCCGGGAGCTTCCGGGCGGCTATCTATTGCAGGCTGTCCAAGGACGACGACCTTGACGGGACGAGTGCCAGCATCGAGAACCAGCGGGATATGCTGGAAAAGTTCTGCCAGAAGCAGGGATGGGAGGTTACGGCAGTCTATCAGGACGATGGCTTTACCGGCTTGAACATGGAACGCCCCGACCTGAAACGGATGTTGAAAGCCATTGAGCGGAAACAGGTAAACCTTGTCATTACAAAGGATTTATCGAGGTTAGGACGGAACTACTTGCAGACCGGGCAGCTTATCGAGGATTTCTTCCCAAGGAACGGCGTGCGCTATATCGCCATGAATGACGGCATCGACACCATGCGGGACAACAACGACATTGCGCCCTTTAAAAATATCCTGAACGAGATGTACAGCAAGGATATTTCCAAGAAAGTCCATTCTTCCTATGTGCTAAAGGCGCAGAAAGGGCAGTTCACCGGCTGTATCGCCCCATTTGGCTACAAGAAAGACCCGGAGGACAAGAATCACCTTCTCATTGACGGGGAAACCGCCCCCGCTGTCCGGCAGATTTTTGGGTGGGCATTGGAAGGGAGAGGCCCCAACTACATCCGGCGCAGGCTGGAGCAGCAAAAAATCCCCTGCCCCACATGGTGGAACCGGAAGCGGGGACACCGGAACATCCGCACCAAATGGGAAAAGAAAGACCCGGAAAACGGGCGGTACGTCTGGGACTTCTCCGTGATTAAGGAAATCCTGATGAACCCCGTCTACACCGGCGCAATCGCTTCCCAAAAGACCGAGTACCGCTTTAAAATCGGCACTATCCGGGATAAGAAGCCGGAGGACTGGATTGTGGTGGAGGGGACGCATGAGCCGCTGGTGGACAAAAAGGACTTTGCGATTGTGCAGGAAAAACTGAAATCCCGCCAGCGACCGGGCAAATCCGGGGAAATCAACCTCTTTGCAGGGCTGATAAAATGCGGGGAGTGCGGAAAGGCTCTCACCATCCGCACCACGCATGAGAAGTTCCCGAAGCGTATTTTCTCCTGCAAGACCTATAATGCCTATGGGAAGCAGCACTGCACACAGCACCGGGTTGAATTTGACACGCTCTATTCTCTTGTGCTGAACAAAATCCGGGAGTGCGCCGCCGCTGCCCTGACAGACAGTGAAGCAGTAGCCGGACGGCTGACCGATACCTGCCATGCCAGGCAGAAAGACCAGCGGGAAGCGATGGAGCGCACCCTTGCCAAAGACGAAGAACGGATTGAAATGCTGGAAAAAATGGTGCTTCGGCTCTATGAGGACATGGTAGCCGGACGAATCACAGAAGCAAACTTCAATCTCCTGCTGGAAAAGACACAGAAGGAACAGGCGGAATTAAAAGCCAAGGTTGAGGAAGGCCGGAAACGCCTTGCCGATGAAATCCGGCTTGCCGTGGACGCAAGGCAGTGGGTGGAATCCATACAGGAATACCGGGACATCACCGTGCTGGACGCTTCCATCCTGAACCGCCTGATGAAAGAAATCGTTGTCCATGAAACCATAGACAGCGACAAGACAAGACACATTTCCATCGAAATTCATTTTAATCTCAAACCCATACCGGAAGTGGAGCAGGTCACAGGCTGACCGCTCCCCGCTCCGGGGAGGTTCTTTAAAAACTCCATATATATTTCTTGACGTGCCGCCGCCCGCCAGAAAGCTGTATTGTTCCTACTAATTGGGGATAACACAGCTCATGGCGGGCGGCGGCGTTGCCCTTATCGGCATGACCCTTGTACCGCTGCTTTCCGGGCTGTTCGGTTAAGAAGCGTGGGTAAAGGCTTATGCAGAGCATACTTGACGCGATTAACGAATGGATAAAGGAAATCCTCATAGGAGCCATAAACGGTAATCTGTCAACTATGTTCGGGGACGTAAACGAGAAAGTCGGCACTATCGCCGCAGAGGTAGGGCAGACCCCGCAAGGGTGGAACGCAAATATATTCTCCATGATACAGACGCTTAGTGAGAATGTAATCGTACCCATTGCGGGGCTTGTCATTACCTACGTCCTATGCTATGAGCTTATCAGCATGGTAACGGAAAAGAACAATATGCACGACGTTGACACTTCCATGTTCTTCAAGTGGGTGTTCAAGGCGTTTGTGGCAGTCTACCTTGTGACGCACACCTTTGACATCACTATGGCGGTGTTCGATATGGCGCAGCACGTTGTTTCCGGCGCGGCGGGGGTAATCGGCGGCAGCACAGAGATTGATGTTGCCGCCGCCCTTGCTTCCATGCAAAGCGGGCTTGACGCTATGGAAATCCCCGAACTGCTCTTACTTGTCATGGAAACAAGCCTTGTGAGCTTGTGCATGAAAATCATGTCCGTACTGATAACCGTTATCCTCTACGGGCGCATGATAGAAATTTACCTTTACTGTTCGGTATCGCCTATCCCGTTTGCAACTATGACTAACCGGGAATGGGGGCAGATAGGAAACAACTACCTAAAATCCCTGTTCGCTATCGGTTTTCAAGGCTTCCTCATAATGATATGCGTCGGCATTTACGCGGTTTTGGTAAACAACATGATAATAGCGGACAACCTGCACAGCGCGATTTTTTCCCTTGCAGCCTATACCGTTATCCTCTGTTTCTCCCTGTTCAAATCCGGCGCACTGGCGAAGTCGATTTTCTCCGCGCATTAGCGGCGTGTCAAGGGCAGGGTGGAGATTTTCAGAGCGAAGCGGCGAAAATACGACCCGACCTTGACGCGGATAACCCCCATATAATACGGGCGGGCAAAGGGCATAGATTGACCTTTGCCTTGATTACCCTTATGGAAAATTACAGCAACACCAAACCCAGAGAAAGGAGGTTTTCACTTGGCGTATGTACCCGTACCCAAAGACTTATCCAAAGTCAAGACAAAAGTAGCTTTCAACCTTACCAAACGGCAGATTGTATGTTTTGCGGCAGCTCTCATTATCGGCTTGCCGCTTTTCTTTCTGCTCAAAGACAGCACAGGCACAAGCCTTGCGTCTATGGCTATGATTGCCGTCATGCTGCCCTGTTTCCTGTTCGCCATGTATGAGAAGCATGGACAGCCCCTTGAAGTGGTGGTGAAGAACATTATTCAGACGAAATTCATAGCCCCCAAAGAACGACCATACAGGACAGACAACTTTTATTCCGTCTTAGAACGGCAGAGAAAACTTGAAAAGGAGGTATCAGCGATTGCAAAAGGAAACACGAAGAAACAGCGCGGCGGGAAGCGCAAAGCCTAACCCGCCCCGCAAGCTCACCCGCGCCGAGAAAAAGCAGATTGCGGAAATCATCAGACAGGCAAAGGGCGACGGGAAAGCGCATACCGCGCAGCAGACAATCCCCTATATCCAGATGTACCCGGACGGTATCTGCAAGGTTACGGGACGCAAATACTCAAAGACCGTCGCCTTTGAAGATATTAACTATCAGCTTGCACAGGCAGACGACAAGACCGCCATTTTTGAAAACTGGTGCGACTTCCTCAACTACTTTGACGCTTCCGTTTCGGTGCAGCTCTCTTTCATCAATCAGGGGACGCAGCGGGGCGAAGCGGAAAAAGCGGTCAATATCCCGGCACAGGAGGACGCTTTCAATTCTATCCGCACAGAATACCGGGATATGCTGAAAAACCAGCTTGCAAAGGGCAACAACGGGCTTGTCAAAGCAAAATATATCACCTTTGCCATTGAAGCCGACAGTCTGGGCGCGGCGAAATCCCGCCTTGCCCGTATCGAAACGGACGTACTCAACAACTTTAAGCTCTTGGGCGTGTCTGCCCGCCCCATGACAGGCTATGAACGCCTTAAAATGCTGCATGGCATTTTCCACCCGGAGGGCGGGCAGTTTGCCTTTGATTTTTCATGGCTTGCCCCGTCCGGGCTTTCCACAAAGGACTTTATCGCCCCGTCCTCTTTCCGTTTTGGCGAGGGGCGGTATTTCCGCATGGGGCGCAAAATCGGCGCGGTTTCATTCCTTGAAATCCTTGCGCCGGAATTAAACGACCGTATCTTGTCGGACATTCTGGACTTGGAAACGGGCGTTATCGTCAATCTGCATATCCACAGTATCGACCAGACCGAAGCCATAAAGACAATCAAGCGGAAAATCACCGACCTTGACAAAATGAAAATCGAGGAACAGAAAAAAGCGGTACGCAGCGGCTACGACATGGATATAATCCCGTCCGACCTTGCCACGTTCGGCAGCGAAGCGAAGAACCTCTTACAGGACTTGCAGAGCCGGAATGAAAGAATGTTCCTCTTGACGTTCCTTGTGGTGAACATGGCGGACACGAAGCGGAAACTGGAAAATGACGTATTCGCGGCGGCGGGCATTGCACAGAAGAACAACTGCGCCTTAACCCGCCTTGACTACCAACAGGAAGCGGGGCTTATGTCCTCTGTACCGCTTGGGGAGAACCTTATCCCCATTCAAAGAGGGCTTACCACGTCAAGCACCGCTATCTTTATCCCCTTTATCACACAGGAGCTTTTCCAGACGGGCGCGGCTTTGTACTACGGCTTAAACGCCCTGTCTAACAACATGATACTCTGCGACCGCAAGCAGCTAAAGAACCCCAACGGCTTAATCTTGGGTACGCCGGGAAGCGGGAAATCCTTTGCCGCCAAACGGGAAATGACAAACGCTTTCCTCATTACAGACGACGACATAATTATCTGCGACCCGGAAGCAGAGTATTTTTCCCTTGTGCAGCGGCTTGACGGGCAAGTGATACGGTTATCGCCTACGGGCAAGGGCATTGACGGGAAGCCCCAGTATGTGAACCCTATGGATATTAACCTCAATTACAGCGAGGACGACAGCCCCCTTGCGCTGAAATCCGACTTTATCCTCTCCCTCTGCGAGCTTGTCATAGGCGGCAAGGAGGGCTTGCAGCCCGTCGATAAGACCGTCATTGACCGCGCCGTTAGGAACGTGTACCGCCCTTTCCTTGCAGACCCCGACCCGGAGAAAATGCCTATCTTGGGCGACCTCTACAACGAGCTTTTGAAGCAGCCGGAGCCGGAAGCGGCGCGTATTGCGGCGGCGTTGGAGCTGTATGTTTCCGGGAGCCTTAACGTATTCAACCACCGTACCAACGTGGAGCTGAACAACCGCCTTGTCTGCTTTGACATCAAGCAGCTTGGGAAGCAGCTCAAAAAGTTAGGTATGCTCATTGTGCAGGACCAGGTATGGAACCGCGTCACCGTCAACCGGGCAGAAAGGAAATCCACCCGGTATTTTATGGACGAATTTCATCTTCTCTTGAAAGAGGAACAGACCGCCGCCTATTCCGTTGAAATCTGGAAGCGTTTCAGAAAATGGGGCGGCATACCCACAGCCATTACGCAGAACGTCAAAGATTTGCTTGCTTCCCGCGAAGTGGAGAATATCTTTGAAAACTCTGATTTTGTCCTCATGCTCAATCAGGCGGCGGGCGACCGGGCTATCCTTGCAAAGCAGCTCAACATCTCCCCGCAGCAGATGAAATATGTCACCCACACCGAAGCGGGCGAGGGGCTTATCTTCTACGGAAACGTGGTGCTGCCCTTTGTAGACCGCTTCCCGAAAGACACCGAGCTTTACCGGGTAATGACGACGAAGCCGGAGGAAGTGGGCGAAGCATGATAAAAAACGAAAAAAATATAAAACCACTGACACATTTAAGCCTGTTTACCGGGATAGGCGGCATAGACATAGCCGCCGAAGCCGCAGGCTTCACAACCGTCTGCCAGTGCGAATGGGCGGATTACCCAACCGCAGTATTGGAAAAGCACTGGCCGGACGTTCCACGTTTCAGAGATATACACACTCTGACAAAGGAGGCTTTCTATGAACGGACAGGAAAAAAAGAACTCACGCTGCTCTCCGGCGGCTTCCCATGCCAGCCCTTTTCCAGTATCGGGCCAAAAAAGGGGTTTGAGGACACCCGTTACCTCTGGCCGGAAATGTGCCGCGTCATTAACGAACTCCGGCCCCATTATGTGCTTGGCGAAAATGTTGCTAACTTCATCAATATGGGGTTCCACAAAACGCTCATTGACCTGGCAAAAGCGGGATATGCTGTTTGGACATTCGTACTTCCTGCTTGTGCCGTCGGCGCATGGCATGAACGCAAGCGAACTTTTATCGTGGGGATTGATGTTTCCTACTCCCCTTGCCGCCGACACAGGCTCAAGGACAAGGACGGAACGGATAAGCATATCCCCAAACGGGGCGTTCCGCCGGAAGAAACGGGACGGGAGGTACTGGTCGGCGGGGCTTTCGGAAACAATCTATTTTCTGACGCCGGTAACAGACCCGTCCCTGCGCTTCAACCCGGAATGGGTGGAATGGCTGATGGGCTTCCCACAGGGGTGGACGGAAATATCCTCTGGTGCATAGAGCCTACGGATATTCCCCGGCTGTCCCCGAACACAAAGGACAGGTCAAAACGCCTAAAAACGCTTGGGAACGCCGTAGTGCCGGCACAGGTTTACCCAATCTTAAAATATATCGCGGACATGGAAACCGGGAAATGTTCGGAATGGTGCGTCTGGGAAAAGGAGGTGGCAGACCATGAAACAGTATAAATCCAGTGACAAGACCATGCTGAAAATGACCCGCGAGGGGGCTGTCGAGGTAAACGCCGCCACCGGGAAAAAGAAACGTATCAGCAAGCGGATAAGGGACGCGGACTTTGCAAAGACCGAAGCCCCGCCGCAGCCGGAACAGGCAGCGCAGACCCTACCGGGCGGCGCAGCTCCCGCGCCCACAGCCGACGCGCCGCCGCTTCCCCATGCGCCGGGGGCAGAACGGGAACAGGACACCGCAGCAGCCGAGCGCGTCTTGGAGCGTATCG
>NZ_JAYMNS010000036.1:0-38319 GCF_036941035.1 Candidatus Merdisoma sp. JLR.KK006
GCTGATGGAGATGGTTACGGAGCTGTTTAGGCTGTTATCCTGGACATAGCCGTGATCATCGGTTTTGATTCCGTTGATCTCTTCTACAGTTTTTCCTATGACGTATTGTTCAAAGGACTCTATCTGCTCATACCATTCTTTTCCGATTTCCGAAGCGGCTTTCATGCCGTAGCTGTCGCCCAGCTCTTTTTTTGTAGAGTATTGTGTGTTGGCCGGGGAGCCGATGGCGCCTGTATTGGAGATTTCAAGCTTTTGCTCTACCATGTCAATGCTGCATCCTATGATCCGGTCTTCTCCGTCTACGGCGACGGCTGCCGCTACCGTGCTTATTTCTGCCGAACCGTCCGTATCACCGGCATTTTGGGAACGATTCAGGTATGACACTATGCCGATTCCTGTCCGGTTGCTCTGATCGGTTTGTTCATTTTGATTTGTGCCGGATGTTGTATTTTGATTACTGTCCGTATTTTGCTGAGTGTTTCCATGGTTTGGCACTACGTTTTCCACCACTGTTCCCGATGAGCCGTTTTGTCTGTCGCCCGTATTGCCGTTTGGCTGGCTGCATCCGGACAATACCAGGGTTGTGAGTACTGCTGTTAGAAATAAAAATTGTTTTTTCATAACAAATTCCTCCATATAAAGTATTGCTGGTGTTTTCAGTAACAAGATCTAGTATATCCTGTTGCTTTTTTGCAATACTTTATAGAGGAATTTGTTTTTGGTAATCTGTGACTTTTGCACTCCTGAATCATGTTCTTTCGGCCTCAGCAGCAAATGCTTCGGCCTGTGCTGAATCATCACGGCATTTTACATATTTTTCTTTTTTTGATTTTCCTGAGCAGACAGAAGCTTATCCAAGTAAATGGATTTGAATTGTTTGCCTGCCAAGGCCGATGTATTCGGCTTCTTCCACGATGTGGCCGGCTCGCTCGTGATCCAGGATGTGCAGGGTGCCCGATACCGGAGCTCCCTAGGTGAACCAGTTAAATCCGGTCCTCCAGATTCTTGTAGGCGACTCTGCTCGCTAAATGTCCCATGATTTCTTCCTCATCTTTCTATTCCGGCAAAAAACTGCGGAGCCCACAGGCATTCCGCAGTTTTCCATTCCTAATAAAATACGTGACTCCCAATCACAATACTGTCTGACCCTGCTTCAACACCTGCTCTTCTAAAATGCGTGTAGCTTCCAATGGTAGTATACCCATTGATTGCCTCCTGAGCAGCCTGCATACAGCTTGCCTTTGGCGCTGCCAGATACCGGGTGATTGATCCATTGCTGACCGGTCCGAATTGTCCGGGTGCATAAATTACATCCGCAATGGTATTGGGATAGCGGGGACTCTTAACCCGGTTCATCACAACGGCTCCGATGGCCACCTGACCATCATAGGGCTGGCCGCCTCCCTCAGCCTGAATCAAGGCTGCCAGAAGCGTTACCTCGTTGCCATTGGCCTTAAAAGCATCCAACTGCTGTTTCAGCTTCTCCCGTTTTTCTTCGGCTTCTTTTTTCTTAATTTCATCCATGGTCATGGCTTCGCCCAGCTCATATTCTACACTGACATATTCTGCGGCCACATAACCCGTTTTTTCCTCCGCATACTGTATGTGAATCCACTCGGCTCCTTCCGTCTCCTCGCCGGCTACCACATCCAACTTCGTTCCTTCTCCTACGTTTTTCAGAATCTTTGCCTCCGTACTGGCTTCCTCACGAATCCGCAGTCCCGCCGTCAAAGCTGTCGCTACCGGTACTGCCTCTTCCTGAGCCTGCTCATAAGCCTCAAAGCCAAACAGCAAATATTCATTGTTTACATAGCCGTTCAGATTGCCCGATTGTATCCTCGTCCAACCGTCCAAACGCTCTACCACATCGCCGCCGTCGCCCTTGAACATACGTCCCAAAGCAGCGGATTCCGAATTGGGCTCTGAACGTACCGTTACATATTCTTCCACATTCGCAAGTACTTTATTTTCCCATTCATCTTCAATCTGCAGCTTCTCAAAGTCTTCTCCTGTCAAATCATCCATTACGGTACCAATACCAGCCGTTGTCTCCACATCCAAATCTTCAAATCCGGATGCCAGTATCCAAATCAGAAACAGACTTAAGAAAACAGGTACCTTCCTGCTGTTCCCTTTCATAAGAAACCTCCCTGTGTAATATCCGCACAATGTTTTGCTATATCTGGCTTAACCATATATTACAAATATTATGTTAAATATTACGATTTTGTTACGCAATTATTGTAGCAGGGTGAATGCCTCTTGTCAAGGGTTTGACTGCAAAAGTGGTGGCTAAAGGAACATTTTCGGCAAAAAACACAAAAAAAGTGGGGCCAAAAAGCCCCATTCTCCCATTATCGTCTCTGGCGGCAGGCTTCATACAGAAGGATTGCCGATGCTATGGACACATTTAGGGATTCCAGCTTTCCCTTCATGGGAATCCGAATCCGGGTATCCGCACCGGCTGCAAGGTCCGGACTCAGCCCGTTTGCCTCATTCCCCAGCAAAAAGGCTGTTCCCTTTGTATAATCTCCTTTTTCATAGCTCTGGCTCTCTCCCAGATAAGCTGCGAATGTGTATATTCCCGCCTGTCTCAGCTCCCTTAAAATCTCCTGCAGATCATTTGCCGGGAAAAAAGGCACCCGATATATGGACCCCATAGTGGAACGTATTGTCTTAGGATTGTACATATCCACACAATCCGGACTTAGAATCACGCCGTCCACGCCTGCTCCCTCTGCAGTGCGCATCATTGTCCCAAGGTTTCCCGGATCCTGAATGTTTTCCAGTATCAGCAGCAGAGGATTCTCATTTTGCAGAAGTTCTTTCAGAGAATAATGATACTGCCTTACCAGACAGAGTACTCCCTGAGGGGTCTGGGTATCGCACATGTTCTTAAACACGGAATCCTCCACTACTTCACATGGAATATCCTCCGCCGCCTTTCCCCCCAGCCGCTTTTCCACATAGCTCTCTGAGAAATACGCTTTCACAATCCGCTCTCTCGGAGCTTCCAGAAACATCTTAGTCCCCTCTGCCACAAAGACGTCCTGAGCGTTTCTGTGTTTCGCTTTTTTGTTTAGTTGAATAACCTGCTTTACCTGCTGATTTGCGGTGCTGGTAATCATATACCGGTTTCCTTTCTCACACACAAAAGGCTCTTGCATCTATATTACAAATAAGCTTGTAATGTTAATGCCTGGAAAGAGACTGAGCAATCTCATACTGGTAAGGATCAATACCCTTATCCATATCCAGCGCCTCGTTAATATCAAAGTCCTGGAACCTGCCATGCTGATAGCCCACTACCCGGTTTGTCTTCCCTGCACAGAGCAGATCCGCCGCCATGGCTCCCATCATGGACGCATATACCCGGTCCTTACAGGTAGGGCTTCCGCCTCTCTGCATGTGACCCAAAATAGTGGCTCTGGTCTCGATTCCTGTAGCCGCCTCAATTCGGCGGGCCATACTGGTGGAATGTCCCACGCCCTCTGCATTTACAATAATATGGTGCTTCTTTCCACGCTTCCGGTTGGCAATAATATTATTGATGATCTCCTGCTCATCATAGTTATAATTTTCCGGAAGAAGAATATCCTCGGCTCCATTGGCAATGCCGCACCAGAGTGCAATGTATCCGGCATTTCTTCCCATAACCTCTATAATACTGCATCGTTCATGGGAGGTAGAAGTATCCCGCACCTTGTCAATGGCTTCCATAGCCGTATTTACCGCCGTGTCAAAGCCAATGGTATACTCTGTACAGGAAATATCCAGATCAATGGTTCCCGGTACGCCTACGGTGTTAACGCCAAGGTTCGCCAATGCCTGTGCCCCCTTGAAAGAACCGTCTCCGCCAATGACCACAATTCCGTCAATCCCATGGTTCCGGCAGATCTCGGCACCTCTCTCCTGTCCCTCTTTTGTCATAAACTCTTTGCAGCGGGCCGTAAAGAGAATCGTACCTCCCCGTTCAATGGTGTTGGATACATCATTGGCTGTCATATCTATTATTTCTTCATTTAGCAGGCCTGAATAGCCCTTTCGAATTCCCTTAACCTTTTTTCCGTTAGCAAGGGCTTTTCTGACAACGGCACGAATGGCTGCATTCATTCCCGGTGCATCGCCGCCGCTGGTTAATACTCCAATGGTGTTGATCTCTTTTGTCATGATTTCCTCCTTTTAACGCACTTGCTCTGTATCTGCCTTGTGGCTAATCTGTAAATATTTTAATGCATTCTTCCCAGCTTTTCAATACGTTTCTCCACAACTTTCACATTCTCTTCGCCAAAACGCTCCCGAAGCTTTATGAGCAGTGTCCCCTCCGCCTGAACATTCCGCCCTGCTCCCAACCGCTTTGTCCTTTTCTCCGCAGCTGCATAAAGCACAACGGGATCATTGCCGTCGCTGTCATGAAGCAGCTCCAAAAGCTCCGGTTCCTCCGCTATACAAGACGCCTGATCGGAAAACTGAATCCACAGCTCCCGTTTTCCCTCGTCAAAAGAAAAAATCCGGTCACAGATAAGCTTGCTTGCTTTCTCCTCTTCCACACTTACATGACCGCCCACAAATACCTTGGCCTCCTCTGTAAGCATACCCGAATTGCGTTCATAGATGTTGGGAAATACGATCACCTCTACGGTTCCAACCAGATCCTCTATCTGCAGAAATGCCATGACCCGGTTATTTTTGGTATACTTAATGGTTTTTCCGGTAATCATTCCTCCAATCACCACGATCTCCCCATCCCTTACCCGGGTCTTATTCGTCTCCTCATCCAGCTGAAAATCCGTAGTAACCGCTGTAATATTCTTTTTCCATCTCTCCTCATATTCTTCCAGAGGATGACCGCTGATGTAAACCCCCAGAACCTCCTTTTCAAAGGCCAGCAAAAGTTCCTTTTTATATTCCTCTGCCTTTGGAAGCTGAATCTTGAAATTCTGCTTTTCCTCCTCATCCACAAAATCAAAAAGACTCATCTGTCCGGTCATCACCGTCTTGCGGCTCTGGGCCGCACTGTCCATGATTCCTCCGTAAGCCATCATATACTGCTGCCGATTGCCCCCCAGGCTGTCCATGGCACCTGCCTTAATCAGATTCTCTATAGTCTTTTTGTTGACTTCCTTTCCTGACATCCGTTCAATAAAGTCCGTCAGGCTTTTAAACGGCCCGCCAAGCTTCCGTTCTGCCACAATGCTTTCCACCACCGGGCGGCCAATACTTTTAATTGCAGACAGGCCGTAACGGATGGACTTTCCCGATATGGAAAATGCCGACTCTCCCTCATTGATATCCGGCGGCAATATGGCAATATTCATCTGGCGGCAGCTTAAGATATATTCCGATACCTTACCCGGATTATCAATCACGGAAGTCATCAATGCCGCCATAAACTCTACCGGATAATAATACTTAAGATAAGCCGTCTGATAGGCAACCACCGCATAAACCACCGCATGGGATTTGTTGAAAGCATATTTTGCAAAATCCGTCATTTCATCAAAAATCTTATGGGCCGTCTTTTCGGAGATCCCATTGCTGATGCAGCCGGGCACTCCCTCCTCCGGATTGCCATAGACAAAGTTCTGCCGTTCTTTTTCCATAACGGCCGCCTTTTTCTTGGACATGGCACGGCGAACCAGATCACTCCTCCCCAGGGTGTAGCCTGCCAGCCGCTGAACAATCTGCATAACCTGCTCCTGATAGACGATACAGCCATAGGTGGGCTCCAGAATCTCCTCGAGCTGCGGGCAATCATAGGAGATAGTCTCCGGATGATCCTTGCCCCGGATATATTGGGGAATAAAATCCATGGGTCCAGGACGATACAGGGCGATCCCGGCAATCACATCCTCAAGATTCTGTGGCCGCAGATTCTTCATAAAGTTCTTCATGCCGGCACTCTCCAGCTGGAACACGCCGTCTGTCTTTCCGGTTCCTATGGAGGCAAATACCTCCTTATCATCATAATCGATTCGATCCATATCCAGATAATTCCCCGTACTCTTTTCCGACAGCTTTGCCGCATCCTGTATCACGGTCAGAGTCCGAAGCCCCAGGAAATCCATCTTCAGAAGTCCAAGCTCTTCCAGAGTAGTCATAGTAAACTGGGTGGTGAGGGAACCGTCTGTAGCCCGGGAAAGGGGCACATATTCATCTACGGCTTTCTGGCAGATGACAACGCCTGCCGCATGCATGGAGGTATGGCGGGGCAGGCCCTCCAGACGCATGGACATATCCACCAGTTCATGTACCTGCGGATCTTTCTCATAGCTGTCCCGAAATTCCGGATTCATCTTAAGTGCATCCTTAAGGGTGATGGTTCTTCCCTGCTCCGTAGGAATCATTTTGGCAATGGAATCCACAAAGGCATAGGGCAGATCCATAACACGGCCCACATCCCGCAGCACGCCCCGGGCTGCCATGGTTCCAAAGGTGACGATCTGGGCCACCCGATCCTTGCCGTATTTCCTCACCACATAGTCGATAACCTCCTGCCGGCGTTCAAAGCAAAAATCAATATCAATATCCGGCATGGATACACGCTCCGGATTCAGAAAACGCTCAAAGAGAAGCTGATAACGCATGGGATCGATATTGGTAATATGCATCACGTAGGATACGATACTTCCCGCTGCAGAACCTCGCCCCGGCCCTACGGCGATTCCATTGTCACGGGCATATTTGATAAAATCCCATACAATCAGGAAATAATCCACATATCCCATATTTTTGATAACGCCCAGCTCATATTCCAGACGCTTCTTTCTGGTTCCGTCATCCTCCGGATAGCGTTCCTTTAAGCCCTCAAAGCAGATCTGATTCAGGTATTCCCAGGAGGTAAGACCCTCGGGAACATCAAACCTTGGCAGCTTTGTGACGCCGAATTCAATCTCCACATTGCAACGCTCGGCTATCTTCCCTGTATTCTCCAACGCTTCCTTTGCATAGGGAAATAAAGCCTCCATCTCCTCCGGGGACTTTACATAGTATTGGCCGCCCTCATATCGCATTCTGTCCTCGTCCTGCAGCTTTTTGGCCGTCTGGATACAGAGAAGTATGTCATGGGGCTTCACATCTTCCGCATAGGTGTAATGGATGTCATTGGTTGCTGCCAGAGGGATATTAAGCTCCCTGCTCATTCTAAGGAGTGCCTGATTTACTGTTTTCTGCTCCGCAATGCCATGATCCTGAAGCTCAAGAAAATAATTTCCCTTTCCAAATACGCCCTCATATTTCAGTGCCGTTTTTTTCGCTTCATCGTAAAGGCCCTTTACAATATAACGCTGGACCTCTCCCGCCAGGCAGGCACTTAAGGCTATGATCCCCTCATGATATTGCTGCAAGACTTCCATATCCACTCGGGGGCGGTAGTAAAAGCCCTCTACATAGCCCTTGGAGACAATTTTTATTAAATTCGCATAGCCCTCGTTATTTTCCGCCAGCAGCACCAAATGGTAGTATCGATCCTCTCCGCCTGAGGTCTCCTTATCAAAACGGGAATTCGGTGCCACATAGACTTCACATCCCAGGATCGGCTTCACTCCCTCTGCTCTTGCCGCCCGATAGAAATCGATTACGCCGAACATGGCTCCGTGGTCTGTGATGGCGGCCGCATCCATTCCTAATTCTTTTACTCGTGCTACGTATTCTTTTATCTTATTGGAACCATCCAAAAGGCTGTATTCCGTATGGGTATGCAAATGCACAAATGACATGCCGTTTCCTCCGTAATTTATAACGTAACTCTTTTATCTCTTACATACAATTCACGCCCTTAACAAATAAAAGCTTTGCAAAAACTGGCGTGGGTGTAAATGATAGCTAAAATTATCCTTAAAGGCCGTAACGGATTGCATCCAAAATTCGGTGGGCCGCTTCTTCCTTGCTCATTAGCTCTAAGGGGACCTCTTTTTCCTTGGTGAGCAGGGTGATACGGTTGGTATTGGCGCCAAAGCCTGCCCCCTCTTCCCGAAGACTGTTGGCACAGATCAGATCGCAGTTCTTGGCTTGCAGCTTTTTTCTGGAATTCTCAAGCAAGTCTTCTGTCTCCATGGCAAAGCCACAGAGGATCTGTCCCTCTTTCTTATGCTCTCCCAGATATTTCAGGATATCCCTTGTCCGCTTCAGTTCTATGATTAAATCCTGATCGGATTTTTTCAGCTTATTTTCTGCCGTAACCGCAGGAGTATAATCAGCCACTGCGGCCGCCTTGATAATATAGTCCATGTCATTTGCTTCTTTTGTCACTGCTTCAAACATGTCCTCTGCGGAAACTACTGGCAATGTCCGAACAAACATTGGCGGTTCCGCTTCCGTATGGGCTGCTACAAGGGTGACTTCTGCTCCTCGCAGCATGGCGGCCCTTGCCAGGGCGAAGCCCATTTTTCCGCTGGAGTGATTGGTGATGAATCTCACCGGGTCAATGGATTCTCTGGTGGCTCCTGCAGTAATCAGCACTTTTTTTCCTGCCAGATCTTTTTCAAATGCAATCTCTCTTAAAATATGCTCCAGAAGCACCTGTTCTTCGGGCATTCGGCCGTCGCCCTCATCGCCGTTGGCTAACATGCCCCTGTCGGGAGGAATGATCTCATAGCCGAAATGTGCCAGTTTGGTCAGGTTATCCTGGACGATGGGGTTGTGGTACATGTGGTGGTTCATGGCCGGGGATATGAGCTTTTTGCAGGGGCAGGCCATGATGGTGGTGGTCAGCATGTCATCTGCAATGCCATTTGCTATCTTTCCAATCACGTTGGCGGATGCAGGGGCGATGAGAACTACGTTCGCCTGCTTGGCCAAAGCCACATGCTCTACGCTGTACTGGAAGTTTCGGTCAAAGGTGTCAATGAGACACTTGTTACCGGTCAGACTTTCAAAGGTGATTGGGTTGATGAAGTTGGCGGCGTTTTTTGTCATTAGTACCTGGACATTGCATTCTAGCTTTTTCAGCATTCTGGCCAGGTTTGCGATTTTATAGGCGGCGATACTGCCGGTTACGGCGAGTACGGCTGTTTTTCCTTTTAACATAAGTGTGGACTCCTTTTTGCTGTTTACCGGACGGGGATGCCGCAAAGTAAGACAGAGGAATTTTCCATATCCGTGTTCGGACGGTTCACGTACACCCTGTCTTCTCAGGGCGGACATTACCTTGGACACTTTTTAAATTTTTAAGCTTTTTTGGCAATGTTCGCCCGTATCAGACAGAATGTACGTGAACAGCCGGACACTTGATATCGGAAATTTCCTCTGTCTTACTTTGCAGCATCCCCTGTTTTTGGCTGTGGTTTGTTTTTTGTTTTGGGACTGTTTTTAGTATAGCATATCGCAGTTCTTGACTGCAATCAAACTTATCAAAATGTCCCTCTCAGTTTACAGTATTCTCACTCAATCCCTGCTCCAGTTCTTCTATTGTAGGCAACGTACCCTTGAAATCTTTAGGCATCAACGCATTTAATTCATATTCAGATATTCCTATCGGTTCTGTGGAGGTTTCAACTGCATATTTTGCCAATATATTATCCTTGGTCTTGCAGATAAGAAGTCCTATTGTCTGTGTATCACCTTTACCCTTGAGAGTATGGTTTACCGCTGATACGTATGTGGCAGTCTGCGAAATAAATCCTGGTTCAAATTCCACAATTTTTACTTCAACAACTACATAACAATGCCGCTTTATGTTGTAGAATAGCATATCGACGTACTGCTCTGTATTCCCAATCTGCAATCGGTATTCTCTTCCTACAAATGCAAATCCGGTTCCGAGTTCCATCAAAAAATTCAGCAAAACCGCCCTTGACCAGTTATTTTCAATAACTTTATTAATGTAAAAATTAAATTTTTTCGGATTATCATGACACTTATCTATCAATACCTTTATATGTCCCCAGGGAATCATAAAAACATTATTTGATGCCATTTCAAATTGTTCCTCAACTTGGGGAACAATTTTATTATCACTGTTTTCCAAAAATCTTTCCCCAACTTGGGGAACAGTTTCAATGTTCTTAAAAAGTCCATAAAAACGCATCATGTAACGCAAATTAGTAGGAGAAAATCCTTTTGCATTCGGAATAATATCTGACATATCCATACTCATATTTTTGAAAAACTTACTTCCCCATTTACTGTCCGCACGCTTTTCTGTAATATCTTTCCCTACTGACCAATAATACATAAGCATCTCGTTGTTTACACGAATGGAAGCTTTTATCTGGCTCTTTCTGTATCTTTCTCCAAGTTCTTGTATCCAACTTCTATATTCCTCATCAAGCCGCATTAATTCGCTCATAATTTTACCCTCTTCCGATATTTTCTATTATTCTGCCTTGCATCATGCCATTACACGATTGCTAAATTGCTGTTTTGTTTTCGTGTTCTGGTAATACAATAACATAAAAAGTTTATTTTTTTGTATATTTTTTTTCGGATTTGTGGTATAAAGGTAGATGTATTGTATCTCCCTTTGGAGAATAATAACATTTAGGAGGAAAATTGAATATGGAGAAATCAAGAAAAGACACTCGTTGGATGGTCAGTGTTGCACTTATGGCTGCGATTGTGATTCTGCTGGCGAATACGCCGCTGGGGATGATTCAGCTTCCGATTATTAAGGCAACAACTGTGCATATTCCGGTGATTATCGGGGCAATTCTTTTGGGACCCTCGGCCGGGGCGATTTTAGGCAGTGTATTTGGAATCTGTTCTATGATCAGTAATACTACTGCACCTACTTTGCTTTCTTTTGCTTTTTCGCCCTTTCTTGCGGAGGATCTCTTAGGCATTGTTAAGGCTCTCTGGATCGCCATAGGCTGCCGGATTTTGATTGGCGTTGTGGCCGGATGGGTATGGATTGGTCTTAAGAAGCTTAAAGTTACTCCCTGGGCTGCTCTTCCCCTTACCGGATTTGTGGGGTCTATGACAAATACGGTCCTTGTTATGGGCAGCATCTATCTGCTTCTGGCTTCACAATATGCATCTGCGAAAGATGTGGCTTTGGATGCCGTGTGGGGACTGATTATGGCGACTGTGACGGCTTCGGGGATTCCGGAGGCGATTGCGGCGGCTGTTCTGGTGACGGCTCTTGGAAAGGCTCTTTTGGTATTTTTCCGGAGACAGATGGCTGCAGCTCGTTAGTTTTAATTTACAAATAGTATTACCCTCTGTAGGTGAATGCTTTTTCCTACAGAGGGTATTCCTTGTTATATACCTGCCAGTCACGGGCAGTTAAAAATGAAAGATATATCCTAACAGAAAGAAAAGGAACTTAAAAATGATTTTAACTATAGATATCGGAAATACAAATATTGTAATCGGATGTTTTGATAAGAAGTGTCTGCTCTTTCAAGAACGCTTTGAGACGAATCACCAGTCTGCCAGTTTGGAATACGCCGTGATTCTTCGGGAAACCTTTTCCCTTTATGGCATTGACACTTCCAATATCGAGGGTGGAATCATTTCTTCCGTCGTTCCCTCCGTTACAGATACCATCAAAGTTGCGGTGGAACGGTTTACCGGCTCCAGTTTTTTGGTGGTAGGCCCTGGTATCAAAACGGGACTTAAGATGGAAGTGGACAATCCTGCCCAACAGGGAAGTGATCTGGTGGTAGGGGCTGTTGCCGGTATTCACAATTATCCTGTTCCTCAGATTCTGATCGATATGGGTACGGCTACTACGGTTTCGGTCATCAATCAAGATAAGGCTTTTATCGGGAAGATGATTCTGCCGGGTGTTGCCATCTCTCTGGATGCTCTTTCTTCCCATACTGCTCAGCTTCCCACGGTATCTATTGATCCCCCCCGAAAGCTGATTGGCAGCAATACGGTGGACTCTATTAAGAGCGGCATTCTCTATGGCAATGCCGGAGCCTTAGACGGACTCATTGACCGCATTGAGCAGGAGCTTGGAGAATCCTGTACTGTTGTTGCCACCGGCGGACTATCCCCTGTGATTACGCCTCTGTGCAGACATCAGATTCTTTTGGATGAGGCTCTGCTTTTAAAGGGACTTTTACTTCTTTATGAAAAAAATTGTAATTCCCAAGGGTAAAGGAAGAAAGCTTTCCTAAACCCCCATATCCTCCTGCTGAATATTTTGATAAATAAGCGACTCAAATTCTTGAAAGGAATTGCAATTACGCACTTCCTGTATCATGGTATCCTCCCCAAACTGGGAAATCAGTGCCTCATACAGGAGACGAAAGTTCTTCTTATCCGCCTTATTGATGGCAAGCAGCAGTACCAGATTCACCGTATTATTTCCCCACAAAATTCCCTTTTTTGAAATAGCAAGGGCAATACTGGTCTTTATGGCATCCATATAAGCAGAATGGGGAATCGCAATATTTCCAAAAGCCGTTGTCGCCGCATATTCCCGCTTCAAAACCTTTTCCTCAAAATCCTTATGCGTATAATTCTTTTCCTGAAGCTTTCGGCAAAGGCAGGCTATCACTTCTTTCCAATCTGCACATTCCGGATTGATGAGGGTCAAATCTTCCTCAAAAAAAGTGTGAAAGCAGGTTCGTAATTTATAATTGCTATAAAACAGTTCATGCTTTGCCAGGGCCTCCTGGATAATGTGATACTGAGCCATAAGATTAAAGGGCATCAGCTTTACCACGGTGTATTCCTTGCAAAAGCCCTCCTGAACCGGAATGGTAGTAAAAAGCATTTTAAAGAGCGTTTCCTTTGTCCTTTCCGTCAATTCCTCCAACTCTTCTACATTATGCACGGTTCCAATCAGCTTGATTTGATTTCCAAAGGAAAGCATCAGCTTATTGGAAAGCTCAATACAAAGATTCTGATAATCGGGGCACAGAAGCACAGCCGAAATCTTGGAATTGTTCACATTCTGCCGTTCGATCTCGGCCCCGATGTGTATAGCAAGAAATGCAATCTCATCCTCGGGAATGGCAACGTGATACCTCTCCATCAAATCCAGTCCCACAAAAATTGCCATATCAAAGATCGTCGGGCTGTTGCGTTTGATGGATTCCGTCAGAGGATTCGCCGCCGGACGTCCCTCCCTCACCCGAAACAGCATATTCTTAAGATGGAGACAAAAAGGGGCAAAAAAGGATTCACCCGACAAATCAAACAGATACAGATTGCTGATTTGCTCCATATAATAATGAGTCAAATCTACAATCTCTTCCCCTGCAATCTCCTTTAGATTCTCACTGGTTCCTGACAGCGTGTAGCTTGCATTTGCCTTAATCAGCATATATATTTCAAATCGTTCCGATTCATTCAGACGGATCTGAAAGCCCTCCTCCAGATCCCCGCAGAGTGTATTCAAAAGCTTCTCTTCCCGTTCATTCTCCACTGCAAAATTAGATGGGCAGGAATCCAGAAAATTTCCGTTTAGTTCCCGTTCTACCAGAATCACCAGATGGAGCATCATGTTAATGGCGGCAAAATCATTTAAATAGAAATCATTCTTTTTAAAATCGGACACCACAATCTGATTTAACTTGTCAATATCAATGCCGGAAAAACATTCTTTCAATTGTCTTGTATCCATAAAACTAGTTCCGGATTCTTCATTCAAAATATAGCTGATGAGCTTCCGCTTATCTTTTTCTTTTCCTTTCATGCGTACACAGTCATTTTCACAGATAAATTCCACCTGATAAGAAGCAAAGGTCTTATTCATCCTGGAAATGACTCCTTTGATGGTAGAATAGCTGACACACAGGCTGTCACACAGTTCAAACAGATCCAGGCGGGAGTTATGCCCCAGAATCAACTGCTTAATAATATAGAAAGCACGTTCATCAAAGGTCTGGGGAATCTCATCCTCTCTGTCATCCATCAGGAAAGCGGAGGTAATCTGATTGTTGATCCGGTAACCGTTTCGGGAAGAAAGGATAATCTTTTTATCATAGAGAGAATTGATTTCCTTTACATGGTTTTTTACAGATCGGACAGAAATGGAAAGAGCCTCCGAAATCTCCAAGCTGGTCTGTGGTTTATTCTGAGCTAATAGATATTTTAACAATTCACTTAAATTTTTCTGCACAAAAACAGCCTCCCCGTCCCATATCTGCATTACCTTGTTTCTCTATTTTTTCATTATAAGCATAAAACCCAAGGACGGACAACCAGAAAATTGCACTCCAAAGTGCAAAAGGCTGATGAAATCACTTGCACCGGACAGTGCAAAAGACAAGTTGAGGGACACCGAAAAATTATGGATAATGGCCTTAGCAAAACAAACATACCAGGGTTTGTAATACGGAAAGGAGAACAAGATATGGAAAACTTAAAAATCTTATTGTGCTGCGGTGCCGGCATGTCCAGCGGATTCCTGGCAAGCAATGCCAGAAAGGTAGCAAAGAAACAGAAGCTCTCGGTCAGCGTGGAGGCAAGAAGCCATTCGGAGGTGGCGGAACATCTGAATTACATTGACGTGCTTCTCATTGGCCCTCACTATGCCATGGAGTTAGATAACTTTAAGGAAACGGCGGCCCCCTACGCCGTTAAGGTAGGCGTGATTCCTCAGGATGTGTACGCTTCCTTAGACGGTGCCCGGCTGATTGAACTGGCAAAGAAGCTTGCAGAGGAAAACTAATACATTAAGAAAAGGGAGAGACTCATGAATAAACTGATGAACTGGCTGAGTGAAAGCTTTGCACCCAATGCCAACAAATTATTTTCAAAGCCCTGGATTGCGGCTGTCTCCGCATCCATGCAGAAAGTTGTTCCATTCATTTTGACAGGCTCTTTGATTTATTTTTATAATGTAATCAAATCCTTTGTTCCGGCATTGCCGGATTTGTCACCCATTGCCAACTACAGCTTTGGACTTATTTCCATTATGATTGCTTTTATGATGGCAAATCAGTGTATGGAAAAGCTTCAGCATCCGGCCTATACCATTAACGCCGGCCTGGTAGCAATCTGTATCATGCTTATGGTTTCCACTCCAAGCGAGGAGATGGCTGACAGCTTCTCCGGTTTTCTGGGAAATGTGGGACCGACGGGTATTGCAGTCGGTATGATTTGCGGGTTATTTACAGCCCTTGTATTCCATCTTTGGGCAAAGCTTAAGTTTCTGGAGAACAGCAGTATTCCGGACTTTGTGGTGTCCTGGATTAATGTGATCATTCCCAATATTATCGTGCTTGGGGTAACTATGGTACTGATATTCCACCTGAGAATCAACGTGCTTGACATTATCATTGGTATTTTTATGCCTTTGACAAAAGTAGCCCAGACGCTGCCCGGCTTTATTCTGATTTCCCTGTTGTATGCCTTTTTCTATACTCTGGGAATCTCCACCTGGCTCTGGAATGCACTTACCACACCGATTTTTATGGTTGCAATCCAGGAAAATATTGATGCGGTAGCAGCCGGGGGCGTGGCAACAAATATTGTAACCTCGGAAGCATTCTTTACAATGGCATTTATCACCATGGGCGGTGTCTGTGCCACACTGGGACTCAATATTCTCATGTGCTTCTCAAAATCCAGGCAGTTAAAGATGCTTGGCAGAGTATTTATCGCACCCTCAATTTTTAATATCAATGAGCCTATGATGTTTGGAGCTCCCATTGTCTTTAACCCGATTTTAATGCTTCCTGCCTGGATCAATGCCATTATCGGACCTACATATGTATGGATCTTAATGAGCACGGGCCTTTTGAAGATTCCGTCCATGATGGTACAGGTGGGACAGATTCCGGCACCGGCATCCAGTGTGATGATCACACAGGATATGAGAGCTATTTTATGGTGGGCAGTATTACTGGTGATTTACACTGCCGTCTGGTATCCGTTCTACAAGGTATTTGAAAAGAACAAGCTGGCGGAGGAAGCCGCAGCATAAACCAATAATTATTATTATTACGGAACTATAATCAGTAATGTCACTCACAGTGCACAAATCAATTTACAGACATATGTACTTGTGGCTGGAAATTGATTTAGGCAAAGGTGTACTGTGAGTGATATTACGGAACTATAAATAGGAGGCAGAGTTTATGAGCGAATTGGAAAAGGAAGTATTGGAAGAGCAGGAAGAAAGCGAACTGGTTCCCGTAGCCATGCAGATTATTATGCATGCCGGAGATGCAAGAATTAAGATAACAGAGGCTCTAAAGACAGCCAAAAAGTTTGATTTTGAAAAAGCAGCAACAGAAATGAGAGAAGCAAAGAGGGAGATCACCCTGGCCCACAACTGTCAGACGGAAATTATCCAAAACGAAGCAAGCGGTATCAGCTACGGTTTCTCCCTGCTGTTTGCCCATGCCCAGGATACCCTGATGACGATTAATTCCGAAGTAAGAATGGCGGAAGAAATGATCGATATTCTGAGACTGCTTCACGAAAAATGCAGATAGGAGGGAATCAGAATGAAGAAAGAATTTCCCAAGGGGTTTCTGTGGGGGGCATCCACCAGTGCTTACCAGGTGGAGGGTGCTGCCTATGAGGATGGCAAAAAGGCCTCCCAGCAGGATGTGATCAATCATGAAAATTATGAAAAACACGGCTTTGCCAATGCGGATATTGCCAGTGACCACTACCATCATTTTAAAGAGGATGTTGCTCTGATGAAAGAAATGGGATTTTCAGCCTATCGCTTTTCCATTGCCTGGTCAAGAGTGTTTCCCGATGGTGTGGGCGATGTCAATGAAAAGGGGATCCAATTCTATCGGGATCTGATTGATGAACTGATCCGAAATGATATTGAGCCCATTGTAACTTTGTATCACTATGATCTTCCCTGGACTCTGGTAGAAAAATATGACGGCTGGATTGACCGGCAGGTGGTGGCTGATTTTGAATATTATGCCCGGTACGTGATCAACGAATTCAAGGACAAGGTTAAATACTGGACCACCATCAATGAGCAGAGCATTATTGTCCAGTATATTGAGCAAAAGTGTTTTATTCCGGAAAAATACCGTGGAAATAACCAGATACGGTATCAGATCAATCATCATATGAATCTGGCACATGCCATTGCCTGTAAGCTGGTCCACGAACTGGTGCCCGGCGGAATGGTGGGGGCTGCTCTCGGCTACGCACCCGTCTATCCTCTTTCTTCCTCTCCGCAGGATATGATGGCCGCACAGAATGCCCATGATCTGCGTAATGCATTTTATCTGGATATTTATTTCAAAGGATTTTATACGAAATCCGCTATGATTTATCTGGAGGAACACGGGCTTGCACCGGTGATTGAACCCGGAGACATGGAGCTTATTGAAGAGGGCGAATCCGATTTCCTTGCTCTGAACTATTATTACAGTGATTGTGCCAAGGCGTGCCCCTTAGACGCAGGAAAAGAAATCAGCTATGGCGGCGTGAATCTGTCCGGAAAGAAAGGGGAAATGTCTGGCTTTGAGACACATCCGGGATTTTACGAGATGTGCAAGAATCCGAATCTTGACACCACGGACTGGGATTGGTCCATTGATCCTACAGGTCTGGAATATCTGTTCCGTGATATCTATATGCGTTACAATAAACCTCTGATGATAACGGAAAATGGTATGGGTGCCTTTGATACCTTAACGGAGGATGGAAAGATTCATGATGACTATCGGATACAGTACTTAAGAGAACATATTAAGGCCATGAAAAGAGCTATGGACTATGGTGTAGAAATACTGGCTTACTGCCCCTGGTCAGCACTGGATTTGATTTCCACCAGCAATGGGGTGAAAAAACGCTACGGCTTCATCTATGTAGATCGGACGGATGATGATCCCAAAGAGTGTAAGCGTTTGAAAAAGGATTCCTTTTATTGGTATCAGAAAGTTCTGAAATCAAATGGGGACGAGCTGGATTAAAGCATCAAAAGCAGGAAGCTCATAAAAGTTCGGAAGCGGCCACGGCAATTAATTGACTTGCCGCAGCCGCTATTTCTACCAAGTTTTTCTAATGGTGCCCTCCATATCCTCTTCCGGATCAATGGCCTATTGTCCGGCCGAATTTCAGGCGGCCCATAACTTGAAACATCTTCTTCATGTCTACGGGTTTCGCCAGATGCTCATTCATTCCGGCATCCTTCGCCAGTGCAATATCTTCTTCAAATGCGTTCGCCGACAGTGCAATGATAGGCACAAGCTTCGCATCCGCCCGATCCAGACCTCGAATCACACGGGTTGCCTCATATCCGCTCATAACCGGCATCATCAAATCCATAAGCACACAGTCAAAGGTTCCCGGAGCAGATGCCGCAAATGCATCCACCGCCGCTTTTCCGTCATTTGCCGTCACAACCTCTGCCCCTGCCTCTTTCAGCATAAACTCCACAATTTCACAGTTGATCTCATTATCCTCTACCAGAAGCACACGCATCCCAGCAACATTCCCTGCATCATTCCCGGACGGTTCTCTCCATGCCTCGTCAATCTGAATGGGCAGCATAATCCGGAACTCGCTTCCCTCGCCGACCCGGCTATCTACCTCAATGCTCCCTTCCATCTGGTCTACGATCTTTTTCACGGTGGACATGCCAAGCCCAATACCGTTATAGTTGGTTCTTGCACCCTGATCCTCCTGAGTAAAGGGCTCAAAAATATGCTTTTTAAAGTCCTCGCCAATGCCGATTCCGGTATCTTTTATCACAAAGAGGAAGCTTGCCCTCCCGTTTTGGTGTGCATTCTCCCTTATCCGGACAGACACGGAGCCATGAGACCGATTGTATTTGATGGCATTGTCAATCGTATTAAGAAGAATCTGCTTTACATGCAGCGGATTCCCAATCAGTCTCCCATGCTGCAACTCAACATCCAGCGTCAGCCGGATTCCCCTTTCCTCCGCCTGCGGAGACAGGATTGTGACGCTGTTTTCCACCAGTTCCCAAAGATCAAAAGGCTCCTCTGCCTCCGTCCGGCTTCCGCTTTCCAACTTGCTGATCTGAAGAACGTCATTTACCAGGGACAGAAGATGTTCTGTTGATACACGGATTTTCTTCCTGCAGTCTCTCTGCATCTCCGGATCCTGCTGTCTTTTCTCCATGATAGACAGCATTCCCAGAATCCCATTGATAGGCGTGCGGAGATCGTGGGACATATGGGAAAGAAATTCGCTCTTTGCGGAATTTGCCCGCCGGACCTTCTCAAGCAGCTCCATAATGGCCTGTTCCTGCTTCTTCCTTGTCACCATAATCTCCGTGATATCCTGATGATAGCCATTCAGACTGCTGCCCGGTTTTTTAAATGTTTTGTCGGGCACGCCGCCGCAGCGGACATAAATTTTCCCAAGCTCGGGATGGTTCCAGGGGTAAATCACTTCGGAACGGCCGGTTTCCAATATTTCCCGCACCGACTCCTGTACCATGACCACATAATCCGGTTCAATATGTTCAAACCAGTGCCGATAGCAATCCTCTGGCCCGATCTCATCCGAAACGCCCAAAAGACTACGCATGGTCCGGTCCGTATACATTCTTGGCTGACAGCCCTCCTCCAGTTCAATCGTCCAGATACCGGTTCTGGCTCCCTCCAGAATGTCCTCCAGACTCTGCCTCGCCTCCAGTTTGTCTTTCTCTTCCTGTTCCACTACGGCGTTAATGTCCCGCTGAGCAAATATGGCACAGTTTTCTTCCTCCGTCTTTTCCGTGGCGGAAAAATGAATCTCCAGGTATTTCAGTCCGCAGGTGCTGTCTTTCTCCTGATACCGGATGGAAAATTTCTTCTTTTCCTTAAGCTTCGCCAGTACATAGTCTTTTTTTGTCATGGCCCGAAAGCGTTCCTGATCCCGGGGGATCACATACTGAGATATGTACTGCTCCATAGCTGTCTGATAACCGCCCTCAAAACAAGCAGCCCAATCCATGCTCAACCGTTCACTGTTCCGATAGGTCTCACATTCGCCCGTATCAAAGTTTACCTGATAGATGCCCAGGTAATCCACACTCAGGGCATGGAGAACCTTATAGCTCCTCTTTTGAAGCTCACGGACCAAATCACGCCGCTTCAGAGAGGATACAATAAAATATGCCGCAGTCTGAAGCATATTGGATGCATATTCCAACGATTTTACGGGCGGGTTGTCCACGCCGTAAAAGCCGATAACCTTTTCTCCGTTATAAAGCGGAACCACCACAAGGGAATGAATGTGCTGACGCTTCAGATTTTCATACTGAAGAGGCTCCGTCTTCCGAATATCCTCTATACTCTTGATAACGATATGCCTGCCGATGCTAAAGTTCCGATACCAGCTTGCACATACCTCCGGGGGAACATTTTGAAGATTATCCTTTTCCGGCTCCACTCCTTCGGCCGCCCACTCATAAGTATTGTCATCTCCGCCGGACTCGTTCTGCTCAAAAATATAGGTACGCTCCCCGTTCAACGCTTTTCCCAGGTACCCTAACAGCACTTCAAGGGACTGGTCCGGCGTTCCCTCCAGCAACGCAACACGAAGGCCCTCATTGATTACAGCCTCCAGATTCTGAACGCTTTGCATACCGCTGTGCTGCTCACGGTCCCCGACACCCGGCATACCTTCACCCGCCGTCCCCAAAAGCTCCCTTACATTATCCATATACCCGCCCTCCACATAGACCGTCAGCCACCCTTACTGCATCCGCAAATTCAAGTGCAAAGAAGCTTTTCCCGCTTCGTCACAAACGACCACAGGTCTTGTGTCATCATACCATATGACCCCGGGCACGTCAATATAGAGCATAATCCGCAAATCGCCTAATCATACTGTCTTTCAAGTTTCCCATTCTTCCCGGCATATCCGGCAATCTCCCGCAGCTCCTCTTTCCATTCCCCCGTCTCCTCCAAATCCAGCGTACAAATCACCCTTTTACAGCCGTCAATCAACGCTTTCGCCCTCTCCACTTT
Source organism: Candidatus Merdisoma sp. JLR.KK006 (assembly GCF_036941035.1). Taxonomy (NCBI): domain Bacteria; kingdom Bacillati; phylum Bacillota; class Clostridia; order Lachnospirales; family Lachnospiraceae; genus Candidatus Merdisoma; species Candidatus Merdisoma sp. JLR.KK006. The sequence goes on from NZ_JAYMNS010000036.1 coordinate 20,808, forward strand.
CTCCGGCCCAATCCTGCAAAAAGCTCTCTCAAGCACCACCTCCGAAGCAAGGGCCTTTGCCGGGGGACAATCCAAATCATTCTCCCACAAAATCCCCGCCGCAAAAGGCGTTCCCTCCCTCTGCAGTCTTCGAAAAACCGATGCCCCGGTTCCATTTCCGGCAATGACAAAAACCTCCGGCTCCTTTTTTACAGGTTCAAGTTCCAGATTCCCTGTCTTCTCATCATAGCTTCCGGCTGTCATCTCATACAGCCCGGCAATATATCCCGGCGTAAACACCTCCCCCGGTGTCCCGAACCGATCCACCTTATCCCCTTTCACGCACACGACCTTATCAGAGATACGTTCCGCCAGTTCAAGCTCGTGAAGAGACATAATTACCGACAGATGCCGGCTCCTTGACATTCCCTGAAGAATGGAGAGAAACTCCAGCTTATAACGAATATCAAGAAAGGAAGTAGGTTCATCCAGCACAATGAGATCCGGTTCCTGGCAGATGGCCCGGGCCAGCATCACACGCTGCTTCTGTCCGTCACTGGTTCTGGCAAAATCCCGGTCCACAAGCTCCTCAATATGAACCAGCTCCATGGATTCCCGCACAATCCGCCTGTCCTCCTCCGAGAGAACCCCAAACTTTCCGGTATAGGGATAGCGGCCCGTAGCCACCACATCCTCACAGGTCATCAGTTCCGGACGCACTCGTTCCGTGAGAACCACCGAAAGCTTTTTCGAAAGCTCTTTCCCTGAAAGTCCCTGGATCTCCTTTCCGTCCAGATGCACCATTCCCCCCAGGGGGGCAAGTTGTCGGATAATACTCTTTAATATAGTAGTTTTTCCTGCACCGTTCGGCCCAATCAGGGTAAGGATTTCCCCCTTTTTCAACCGAATCTCAATATTTTTAATAAGCGGAACACCCTGATAGCCTACGGTCAGGCCCTCCGTATAAAAATAGAATTCTTCCATATGCCTTACTCCGCTTTCTCTTTCTTTCGATGAACCATAACAAAGATTACAATCGGTGCTCCAAAAACCGCCGTTACCGTACTGATACTAAGCTCCGTGGGGACAAATAAGGTTCGGGCCAAAAGGTCACACAGCAGGCAGAACACCGCACCTCCCAGAAAGCAGCCCGGAATCATCAAAATAGGCTTTGCAGTACGAAACAGGCTTTTTACCAAATGGGGAACCGCAATTCCCACAAAGGAAACCGGCCCGGCAAATGCGGTCACACAGGCCGAAAGCACACTGGACAAAATCACCAGCAGGGAGCGAAACACCTGAATATTCACCCCCATATTTTTTGCGTAGGATTCCCCCATCTGATAAGCACTGATGGGCTTAGACATAAAAAACACCAGGACGGAAGCCAGAAAGGTCACCACAGACATAAGGGCAACATTTTCCCAGCTGATTCCGGAAAAGCTTCCTTTCGACCAGTTATGCAGGTTCACAATATTGGAATCATCCGCAAAGGTCACAATAAAGTCCGTCACCGCCGAGCAGATATATCCAATCATAACTCCACTCACAATCAGCATGGACATCCGATCCATCATGCGTGACATGAGAAGAACAAAGCCCATGGAGATCATCGCTCCCACAAATGCGGCAGCAATCATCACCATGGAGCTGATATGAATGGCCCGTCCCAGAGCAAATACCATCACCAGGGCAACAACAAGCTTTGCTCCGGAGGAGATGCCAAGGATAAAAGGACCCGCTATGGGATTATGGAAAAAGGTCTGCAAAAGATAGCCGGACAGGGCAAGCCCTCCCCCCAGAACAGCCGCAGCCAAAGCCCGTGGAAAGCGTATCTCCATAATAATATCCGTAAATGTCCCGTCCGCTTCTCCTCCCAAAAGGATGTGCAGAACCTCTTTTAGGGGCACTGATACACTTCCCGCACACAAATTCAGTGCCAGAAAGAAAAGCAACAAAATTCCTAATATAAAAAATGACAACACATATCGTCTCTTCTTCATCACTTACTCCAACCGATACAGATAAGTCATATCATCCTCACCCGTAAGCATTTTGTGCATATCGGAAATAATGGTTCCAAGCTCCATAGAGGACTGATAGAGATTTTTTGTAGTACAGTAGACATTTCCCTGCTGCACTGCCTGAAATCGCTCCAACAAATTGCTTTTTTCCAGCAAATCTTCTATGGAGGATAACTCCTCTGTGGTGGTACTGTTATAAATAATATAATCCGCATCCTGGGCCGCCGCATAGAATTCCTCCATCTGCATCGTCACATTGGAGGAAGCCGTATCCTCTTCCTCTCCCAGATGTTCAAACACATAGCTGCCCCCGGCCATCTCAATCATTTTTGGCAGATAATCCGAAGAGCGACGCACATTGACCTCCCCATTGGCAGTAATATAGAAGAAAGCCACCCTGCTTCCTGTCTTTTCTCCCTGATCCACAGTCTCAAACGCCTTTACTTCCTCCTCAAAAGCAGCTTCAGCTTCTTCCTCTTTCTCTGTCAGTACTCCGTACAGCCTGACCCACTCCGTTCTTCCAAGAGGATTACTCTCATAGCTGGAATAGTCCACCAGCACAGGGACTTTCAGCTTCTCCAACTGCTCCTTGACCTCCGGCGTATGATAAATCATGGTATTTTCTACTGCAAGTCCGCAGCCCTTTGACACGATCTGCTCATAATCGGGGGCCGCATAACTGCCCGCATGGAGAATATCTCCTCGCTCCATAGCGGCTCTCGCTTCCTCAATATACCAGGAATCCGCCTTTAAGCCGGAAAATCCAACCCTGTCAAGAGCATCCAGGGACACGAACATATCCATAACCGCAGAAGCCACCAGATAGATATTTTCAACAGGCTGCTGCAGCACAATAATATCTCCGCTTAAGTCCGACGGCACTTTCATTTCCTCCGGAACCACCAGATAACGTGCATCCTCGGCAATGGTCAACAGCTTATAGCCGCCTTCATAATAATCCACTCCAAATTCACTGGCATAGCGAAGCTCCATACTGCTCTCCCAGGTAAGCTCCCGGCTGATATCCTTGTTATTTTTTGTGCTTTCTTCCTTTTGCCCGTTCTTGCAGGAGGTCAGGGAAAGTAACAGCACGCCGACAAGACCAATTGCAGTCAGCTTTTTTATCATCTGCACATACACCCTTTCAGCTTCTAAGCATTCTTCTTCTCTTACTGATAAAGGAAACAACGACGCATATAAAAATAATAAATATCACCATATAGACGACTCTCTGGGCTGCCGCCTGGGGTGTCTGTTGTTTTGACATAACGCCCTCCAGGTCAAAGGTCAGCTGATATGTAATCTCATGGGGCGTGCTCATGGCTGTAGTATCTGCAATTACCTCCACTGGTTCATTGAAAACTGTAATGGGAATCTCAAAGGTGGAATAGCCCTCCTCATAAAGGGGAAAATACTTTTTTCCCTCCACAAGCATGTAATCGTAGTGGGTACTGCTCCACTCAATCCGGGCATAAGCATGTCCGTCCAAAACCGTCAGACCTGCCGGGGAGGACACCGTAGTTCTTCCCGTTCCGCCTGTCAGCTCCACTTCTATGGCATATTCTCCATCCTCCATGTCAATAAGTGCCGCCTCCGGCTCTCCTGCTTCTGCACCGTAAGCCGCCAATCCAGGAAAAGCAAGACATCCTCCCAGGAGAATTGTAAAAACTGATACTTTAAGCATCCGAAACAGTTTTCCTTTTTTCATAATGATTTCTCCAATCATACATATAAATCTAAGGCTGCCGCAAGAAAAAGCTCTTGGCCTTTGCGGCAGCCCCCGAATGTTTATCATCCAAAGTCAGATATGCAGCCCCTATTCCATTCTTTGGGGATTCGAGACACTGACCTTATGATCGTACCAGGTTCCCTTTGTTCCAATCAGTGCCAGATCAAATTCTACATCTATCCCGGGAACCGGAATATCGAATCCATAGACCTCTTCTGTTATGCCGTCACTGTAGGTAACGGAATCTGTCGTCGGCTCAAGAACCCTGGCCCCCTCCTTACCGGCATCTTCCGCCACACCGGGAAAAAGATTCACAATATTTTTAGAAGCCAGGGATACATGTATCACCATCTCCCCATTCTCTACGGTAAGAGTTCCCTTTCCGTCGTGGGCCTCGCATACATGAAACATGCTGCTGTCCGTATCAAATTCCGCCGTATAAGTACCATCTTTCAAAACGACTGCAGGTGCAGCCTTTTCTTCCTCTTCTTTCTGGTCCTCTGAATCTTGTTCATTCCCAAGGTCCGCCTCCGGCTCGGATGCTTCCATCGTCTCCTGTTCCTGATCTTCCTCTGCATTTTTCAAAGAGGTGCAGCCCGTTAAAAGTGTCCCTATCACAAGGGCCGTGCTCACTAACATGATGATTTTTCTTTTCATTTTCTTTTTCCTTACTTTCACTGTTCAATGAATGCAAATACTGGCTGAACAGATAATTTACTTCATAGCTGCTGCGGTATGTGCAATATACAGATCCTGAATCGCCGGAATCTGGCCAAGTCCTGCAATCTGTGTATCTACACTGTCAAACTTACCGGATGCCGTAAACATGCTCTTCCAGGAATCATCATCGTCTCCGGCCATATCATTGTTGGCATGATCACCCGCCACTACCATCAGGGGACGGAGAATCACTTTCTTGTAGCCGGCCTCTGCCACTGCCTCAATCACGGCTTCGCAGGCCGTTTCCTCCGGCTCTCCCTCAACAGTTCCGATAAATACATTCTCATAGCCAAGCTCTTTCATCTGTGTCTGCATCTGGCTGTAGGAAACCTTAGCCGTGTGGGAGGTTCCGTGTCCCAGGAATACAAATGCCGCACCGTCCTCCTTTGCCCCATCCAGGCTGTCATAACCAGCCGTCTTCACGGCTTCTTCCGTAACTGCTTCTGCTACGGCTTTCTTGTCTGCATTGATAACTGTTGCGTCCGATCCAACGTCTCCCAGCAGGGGGTCCGCAATCTTTACGGATTCAAACTTGTCCTCATAGGCCCCAACGGACTCCATCAGCTCGTCATACTCCGCACCACGCATCAGGTGCGTGGGCTGAATCACAAGATTCTTTACCCCATTTGCCACCGCACGCTCCAGAGCCTGATCCATATTGTCAATAAACTCATTATCCCTTGCCTGCACATGATTGATAATAATCTGAGCCGTAAATGCTCTCCTTACGGACCAGTCAGGATTTGCCGCAGCCAGGGCATCCTCAATCCCCTTAATGTCCGCCACACGGCTGTCATTAAAGGATGTACCGAAGCTGACTACCAAAAGCTCGTTCTCGCCAATCTCATCCTGGTTAAGTGGATCGTCCTTGGAAGCATCTCCCGTGTCTCTTCCAAAGTAATCCGGATCCGCTTCTTTACCCTCCACTAACTCTTTCTGAGCATCCGTCAATGCATCCCAGGCAGCCTTTGCCGCTGCACACTGTGCATCCGTCTCGTCCGTTCTCTTCTGAACATAGATTGCATCAATCAAACCTGCAACTTCATCTGCTTTTTCCTGATCGGAAGCTTCCTCTCCCGGTGCTTCCGTCTCCTCAGGTGTCTCCTCCGGCGTTTCTGCTTCCTCTGCCGGTGCAGGTGCTGCCGGCTCCGCTTCCTTGCCGCATCCGCTTAAGCAAAAAACAAGCACCATAAGTGCTGCCAGCAAAAGTGACATGTTTCTTCTCATATTGTTCCTCCTTCTTTGGAACGTCGCAGGCCGTTCTGGTTAAATGTAAAAATGCCCTCCTTGTTCGGGAAAGGCATCGGTAAGAGGACGCAATGATGTTGTATGTTTTTCTGACATCTGCGACCAGTTACTCGTGGCCTCGGGGCCGGTGTATCCATTCATCTAACTATATGGTTCACCGAGATTTCTCCCGAATTTTCCGCAGGCAGGTCTCCTGACTTGTAGATCCTCACAACAATGCCGCCTTCCCAATCTCTCAGTGGCTTATATGGCATCCCACTCCCTACTTACAGTGACGAGTTCGCACAGGACTTTCACCTGTTTCCCTTTTCACCACGCCGCATCCGGACGGCGTGACACCTGCAGCCCGCTTCCTGCGAAGCTACGAACGTAATATAGCACATTCCCTGACAAAAAGCAATATGCATTGTGCGTAATAACAAAAATCTAGTTGAAAAAAATTTCTATCCCCCGTATAATAAATCTCATGCATTTACAAAAGAACTGAAATAAGATTAGGAGAACGCTTATGACTGGAATCTTATATGGTGCGGGCGTTGGCCCTGGTGATCCGGAGCTTATGACTCTAAAGGCCGTACGTCTCATCCGTGAAAATGAAGTGATCGCTCTTCCGGGACCTGATGCCAGAGAAACGGTAGCCTACCAGATTGCCGTTCAGGCCCTACCGGAATTGGCGGAAAAAAACCTCCTTTCCGTGGACATGCCCATGACCCACGACAAGGAGGAGATGAACCGAAATCACCAAAAGGCGGCCGATATCATTGAAGCTTATCTGAAAGAGGGAAAAAATGTGGTTTTCCTTACATTGGGAGATCCCACCATTTACTCTACTTACCTCTATGTGCAGAAGCATATTCTAAATCGGGGCTATCATACAGAGCTGGTCAGCGGAATTACTTCTTTCTGTGCTGCCGCAGCACGGACAGGTACGTCTCTGGTTGAGTGGGATGAGCAGCTGCATATCCTGCCCGCCGTTCACAAGCTGAACAGCGACCTATCCCTCCCCGGCAACTATGTTTTGATGAAATCCGGGCGGAAGATGCAGCAGGTCAAGGAGATTCTAAAGTCCAGCGGCCGGGATGTGGTTATGGTGGAAAACTGCGGCATGGCAAATGAACATATCTACCGCAGCACAGATGAGATCCCCGATGATGCCGGATACTATTCTCTCATCATTGCAAAGGAGCTAAAAGGCAGGCATGATTGAGCTTCAAAATCTCACAAAAAAATTTGAGCATTTTACTGCTGTGGATTCCATCAATCTTCGAATTGAGACAGGTGAATTTTTTGGTCTGTTGGGACCCAACGGTGCCGGAAAGACAACTACGATCGGTATGTTGTCCACGTTACTGCTTCCCACTTCTGGTGAGATTCGAATTGACGGCGAGCTCTTAACCAGAAAGCGGCAGGATCTCAAGAAAAAGGTCAGTGTCATCACCCAAGAGTATTCCATGCGGCAGGATATGGATATGGAGGAAATCATGGAGTACCAGGGGCGGCTTTACTTTATGCCTGTGAAGCAGATAAGAGCACGTACAAAGGAGCTTTTTGCCTTTGCAGGTCTTACGGAGCACCGCAGGAAAACCATCCGCAAGCTATCCGGCGGCATGAAACGTAAGCTGATGGTCTGCCGGGCTCTCCTTACGGAGCCGGAGATTCTTCTTTTAGACGAGCCTACCGCCGGTATGGATGCCATCTCCCGGCGGCAGATGTGGGGGCTGCTGCGGCAGTTAAATGAGCAGGGATTAACTATCCTTTTGACCACCCACTACATCGAGGAAGCTCAGTCTCTCTGTAGCCGTGTAGCCCTGATGAACGGCGGAAAGCTGAATGAGATTGACACACCGGCCCATTTGATTGAAAATCTGGGGGCTTATGCCATTGACGAGACACTGCCGGAGGGATTGCACAGCCGTTACTTTCATGAGCGTTCCGAAGCCATCGCCTGTTTAAGCAGCCTTACCAGTCAATGCACGCTTCGGGATACTACGCTGGAGGATGTATTTGTGGAGCAGGTTGGAAAACGTCTGTCATAAAAATCTGTTAGATGGAGTATCTTATGGGAATTATCACGATTTTATGGGAAAAATGGAGGGAATTTCTGCGGGACTTTTCCCGCATCACCTTGGCGGCTCTGGTCGCCCCATTGATGTATCTGATTGTATTTGGCTGGGGAATCCGGACTACCATGAACGGAATGCCCTATCTCAATTTTTTGATACCCGGCGTGGTATCTTTAACCACTATGAACGGCAGCTTCAATGCCATCGCTCAAAATCTGAATGTGCAGCGGCTCTATGAAAAAGCCTTTGATCAGGTAATTATCTCCCCCACCCCTCTGTGGCAGTTTATCGCCGGACAGATTCTGGCCGGGGCTCTTCGAGGACTTTATGCGGGAGGTATTATCCTTTTTCTTGTATGGCCTATCGAAACCGGACTTGTATTTAACGGAATCTCCATTTTGATTCTCTTTTTAAACGGTGCAGTCTTTTCCGCCCTTGGCATTGTAGTCTCTTTCCTGGCCCGCAGCCATGCGGATGTACCCCGGTTTTCCAATTACTTTATTATGCCTATGGCTTACCTGTGCAACACCTTTTTTTCCACGGATCGCATTCCTCACGGAGCCCGGGAAATGATTGCTGCCCTGCCCCTTTCCCAGACCAGCCGCATGGTCCGGGGCATTGCCACAAAAGAGCCTGTAAACCTACTGGGCATTCTGATTCTGCTTGCTTATCTTGTTGTACTTACGGGAATTGGACTTTCCTTTGTGTATAAGAAAAAGAATCTGTAGAAGTCTGAGCAGTGCAAAAATAAAAGATGACAAAGTTGTCAGACTACATTTTTATAGGGTGAAGCCCGACTTTCGGAAAATCGGCGGTTTTCCGAATGGCACTCACTGCCAAAATTATAAAACGCAGCAACCGTTCCTTACAGGAACCATTACTGCGTTTTATTTAACCATTGATCATGAATGAAACTAATTTGTCGATATCTTCCTTCTCGTATGCGATAATCTCAAGCTCCGGAATCTCACCGTTGGAAAAGATGTTCGCCATAGATACATACTGAGAAAGTTTGGACTTCAGGTTCAGTCTGTCGCCTTCGCCTGTTACCAGCTCTACCTTACCCTGGCAGCTGTCTACTACTTCGAAGAACTTATCGATGTTTGAAATGTTTTGAACTTTCATCTTTTTTCACTCCTTTCTTCTTCATCATTATAACTGCTCAAAGGCAGTTTGGAAAGCATTTTTTTCCTTTTTTTATAAATTTGTTAAATTTCCATCATTTTCGCAGGATGCGTTTCTCGGTTATCTCTATTTTGCCATCTTTTAGGAGCCGTCCCACTGCTCTTTTAAATGCATTTTTACTAAGGTGCAATTCACGCTCTATGATTTCCGGCGAAACCTTGTCATTAAAAGGGAGGACTCCGTCATACTCGTCCAATACCTGGAGAACATATTCCGCATCCCGATCCATCTGCAGGTAAGCTTTTTCCTGTATGCTCAGGTTCAGCTTTCCGTCTTCCTTTACGGCCGTTACACGAGCCTCTATCTTGTCCCCAATGGCCGCATTTCCATGAAACTCTTTTCTTGGAATCAGACCGGAGTAACGATTGTCTACAGCTACAAAAGCGCCAAATTCCCGGCTTATCTCATAAATGGTTCCGGTTACCCGATCCTCTGCCTCATAGGGAGAATCGGTCTTTAAATATTTGTATACATTCATGGTGGCACAGAGACGACTGCTCTTGTCCTCATACAGGGCAATCAGCACTTCCTCTCCTGCCTTTACTCTTCTGGTCTGTTCTCTGAAAGGAAGCAATAGCTCCTTTTCCAATCCCCAATCCAGAAAAGCTCCGATTTTTGTAACCTCCGTTACCTTAAGTACCGCAATTCCTCCAAGCTGTACCTTGGGCTCATGTGTGGTGGAAATCAGGCGGTCCCTGGAATCCCTGTAGACAAATACTTCCAGCCGCTCTCCCGGCTTTGCCTGTTCAGGCACTTGCTTTTTCGGAAGCAGAACCCGTTCCTCCACACCCTCTTTTTCAGCCAGATACACGCCGAATTCAACTTTTTTTACAATGATCAGCTCCTGCTTTTTTCCCAATAAAATCATGTGCCTTTGTCCTCCAATTTTATCGCCATAAATCAAACAGCTATACCCGTATCCGGTCTCACAGGTTCTTTCCAGTATATCTGTTCCCAAACCATTTTCAACCTTTTCAATTACGAAAGCTCTACCACAGCGTACGGTCGCCCCAGTTCATCGCAGAGAGCCGTCATATAGCGGTTGTCTTCCTTTTGCACTACCGGATAAATCATGTCACCCAGAACGGCCGACTTCTTGTACTCTGCACGCATCTGCCGAATGGGGAAGTCCTCCGGAATATATTCCCGAGCCATCTGGATATACTGGCCGTTATTGACGTGATGGTTGGTATCCAGGTGGTGCTTCTGTACGGCGAAAGGCTCCTTCCTCTCCCCATCCTTTGGCATGGGCACCTTTCTGGAAGCATAGTTCATGTCCAGCTTTTCCTCCAGCACGTATACCTTCTCGATATTCTCCGGCACCCGTATCGGACGGCCTGTATCCGTATCCAGGAAACTCCAGAGGGTATTGGCATAGGCCAGCATCTTCCCTTTCTGATCTTTCATTACAAAATTCCGGCAGCCGCAGAAGCCCTGGAAATGGTAGGGCCAGGTAGCGATTGTGATCTCCTCGCATAGTTCCGGATAGCGCTCCACCACGATCTGCCATGAGGAAAGCACCCAGACACGATGCAGCTTTTCCAGTACCCCCACTCCCACCTTTAGTTCCTCGGACTGGAAGGTGCTGCAGTCTTGAAAATAATTGATAATTCCGTTTAAAGAAAGCTTTTTGTCTTCGCCCACCTCACTGTAACGGACTTTGCTGTTGAATGAATACATCTTATTTCTCACCTCTGAGTGGTATTGTAGCATAATTTTTGATAATTATCCAGTCAAACGGGCATCGGCATGTCCGTTCCTCCAATCAGAACCTATTTCCCACAAAAATCAAAGCTGTATTTCCGAATCTTCTTCTCCGGAATTCCTTTGGACATGAGCATGGTTTCGTACTTTTTCTCCTCTATCTGCCTTAATGCCGCCTTCACGGTATCCGTAAGCCCTTCACCATAGTACGGAACATCCGGTTCACCTCACGGTTTGTCAGGCACAGCTCATAGTTCGGAATATCTTTATCCTCAGCCTCCCAAAAATCCTCATGCCGGATCACTCTCAGATATCCGCCGGCCAGCAGCAGGCTCCAGATCCCATCCTCGTTTTCATTCAATTTCCCGTACACAATCTGCTCATCTATCGGCGTTACAATGGACTTTCCGGAAATCAGTTCTTCAAATTCTTTCTTAATATCCGCACTCCCCTCCCGGACGAGCTTTCCCACCAGGCTGTTAGAACTTGAATTTGTCCAGTAAGCTCCTGCTTTTTTCGTATCCAGATAATTCAAAATAGACCATTGATTGTAGATATCTGTATAACTGCCAAAAGTAAAGCCGTCATACCAGCTTTTTACCTCCTGCTCGCTGTCAGACAGCCCAAATTCACCCAATGCCCCAAAAACTTCTTCCTCTGTAAATCCAAAGCAATCCGCATATTCATCTGAAGTAGCAGTAACAACCTTGAGATTGTTTAAATCAGAAAAAACAGATTGCCTTCCGGGCCTGGTCAAAGGTAATCTGTTTTACGTCCGCAAAGCTCAGCGCAATCACCGGATACATTCCCTGTAATTCTCTGAATTTCTCCTCTTTCCATATAGACAGACCTTCAAACAGATCGCCTCGTCCTGCGTAATCCACGGAAAAAAACTGCTCCGTCATATTCATATTCAAGGTTTTCCCAAATCGTCTCGGACGTGTAATCAGCGTAACTTCATCCTGGGCTTCCCACCACTCTCGTATAAAATCCGTTTTATCCACATAAAAACAATTATTTTGTCTTATTTTCTCAAAGCTTTGAAGTCCGATTCCTACCATTCTCGCCATATTCACACCTCCTGCTATATGATACCTATTCCTGTCTGCTCTTCGTTTTATAGTATAACACATGCTGATATTTCCAACAATATTGCCATTTTTATTTCTTTATGCAGTTGTATACCTCACAGCAGGCTGAACGCCTGTCAAAAAAGAGCGCAGTAAGAATCTCTTTTTCTTACTGCGCTTCTTCAGGTTTCGATTGTTTTACCGCTTCCGACTTTTATAAGTAATTGTTCATAACTTTTCGCAATATATTAATATCATTTTAAAGGAGCATCTCAAAAGACAGTCAAAAACCCGGCGGATTCCTCCACTGGGTCTTAAAGCAGGGCTACAAGGATTCGAACCTTGAAATGACGGAGTCAGAGTCCGTTGCCTTACCGTTTGGCGATAGCCCTTTGTTTTTCAGTGAATATTACTATAACACATCTTTTTCTAAAATGCAAGTACTTTTTTGCAACTTTTTCATAAAATTTTTCATGGGAATTTCCCCTTTTCTATTTGGAAATTATTCACTATTCTTTTTAATGATTCATTCGCTGTCTTTCAGACTTTTAGGCCCGTTCATCCTTCGGCCACATATCCTTTTTCTATGGTCATCACGCACTGATACCTGGAATCTAAAATACTCACTCGTTCCATAATATCCAGTTGAAGCTGTGTAAGCTCCTCCTCCCGGTAAGCAAAAGGGACTACCACATCAAATATCAGATTGATCTGCTGCTCCCCGTCCACCATGCGGAAATCATGCAGGGTCAGCCGGTCATCCAGCTCTTTCAGCACAGCCGTCACCTTTGACCGCACAGCTGCTATCCGGTCGTCCCTCACCTCTACCGGATCCATATGAATCACCAGAAAAATCCCAAGCTTTTTTGCCGCCTCACGCTCAATCCTGTCAATAATTTCATGTGAAATCTCGATGCTTACGTCATTGGGCACCTCCGCATGAATAGAAGCCAGGCTTCTCGTGGGTCCGTAATTGTGCACAATAAGGTCATGGCTGCCCAAAATTCCCTCATAGCCCTCCACGAATTCCGTAACCTGCCGGTAAAGCTCCGGGTCCACGGCCTTGCCGATGAGCGGCTCTAAAGTATCCTTGGCAATGCCCACGCCGGCCCACATCACCACAAGGGACACCAGAGCCCCCACAATACCATCAATATTGATTCCCGTAAAACGGCAGAATAAAAGGGACAGAACCGCAGCGGAGGTGGTGACCACATCTCCCATAGCGTCCGTGGCCGTAGCCATCATTACAGTGGAATGTATCCGCCTACCCAGTTTTCGATTAAAATATGCCATCCAAAGCTTTACTCCAATGGATATCAAAAGGACCAGAACGGATATTGTGCTAAAAGACAACTCCTCCGGCTCCCATATCTTGCCTACGGCAGTTTTCAGAAAGTTTAATCCAACCTCAATTACCAAAAAGGATACAATCAGGGCTGCTATATATTCGATCCGTCCATGACCAAAAGGATGATCCTTATCTGCAGGCTTACTTGCCATCTTCACACCTACAAAGCCTACCACTGATGAGGCTGCATCTGACAGGTTATTGAAAGCATCCGCCTGAACGGAAACACTGTGGAGTACCAGTCCCACCATAAACTTTCCCGTAAACAGCAGAATGTTGCAGATAATCCCCACCGTGCTGGCCATAACTCCGTATTCGGTGCGCACCCGGGCATTCTCTACATTTTGGTAATCCTTTACAAATTTATGCACTAAAAAATCAACCATTATCTGTTACCTCATTTCGCATTCTAACTATTGTAATATATTTTTTTGAAAAAGGGAAGAGTGGCTTGTCATTTTCCTTTGAATGTGCTATTGTTAAACTATTCACAGTCATTGTCCGTCATGTGACAAGACAGCTATTAAAATCCACGCAATAAGCTGATGGGAAATCATACTTGCTGCGCAAAAACAAGGAGTGGAAAATTACTATGAGTACGATGAAACTGACTCTGCTCACGGATCTTTATGAGCTTACTATGATGCAGGGCTACTTTAAAAATCATTCCAATGAAACGGTTGTTTTCGATGCCTTTTACCGGAAAAACCCTTCTGGAAATGGTTTCGCAATTGCTGCAGGTTTGGATCAGGTGATTGATTATATTAAGAATCTGACCTTTGATCAAAAGGATATTGATTATCTGAGAAGCCTTAAGCTTTTTGATGAGGATTTTCTGGAGTATTTGAGTAAGTTTCGGTTTTCCGGAGATATTTATGGGATTCCGGAGGGTACGGTGGTATTTCCGAGGGAGCCTCTTGTGAAGGTGATTGCACCTATTATGGAGGCTCAGCTGGTGGAGACAGCTATTCTTACGATTGTCAATCATCAAAGTCTTATTGCCACCAAGACGGCCCGTGTGGTTCATGCGGCTAAAGGAGATGGCATTATGGAATTTGGCCTACGCCGGGCACAGGGACCGGATGCCGGGATTTACGGAGCCCGGGCTGCTATGATTGGCGGGTGCATCGGTACTTCGAACGTATTGGCCGGGCAGCTTTTTGATGTTCCGGTGAAAGGGACCCATGCTCATAGCTGGATTATGAGCTTTCCGGATGAGTATACGGCTTTTAAGAAGTATTCGGAGCTTTATCCGGATGCGTGTATTTTGCTTGCGGATACTTATGATACGCTAAAATCAGGGGTTCCCAATGCTATCCGGGTGTTTACGGAGATGCGTGAAGCCGGGATTCCTTTGACCTTTTATGGAATCCGGCTGGACAGCGGAGATCTGGCTTATATGTCCAAGAAGGCGCGGAAGATGCTGGATGAGGCCGGTTTCCCGGATGCGGTTATTTCGGCTTCCAGTGATTTGGATGAATACCTAATTACGAGCCTTAAGGGACAGAATGCGGCTATTACTTCCTGGGGTGTGGGAACGAATATGATTACTTCAGCGGATTGTCCGGCTTTTGGAGGTGTGTATAAGCTGGCGGCTGTGATGGATGAAGAAGGGGAATTTATTCCTAAGATTAAGCTTTCGGAGAATTCAGAGAAGATTACGAATCCGGGGAATAAGACTGTTTTTCGGATTTATGATAATGAGACGGGAAAGATTCGGGCGGATTTGATTTCCCTTGCGGATGAGACGTTTGATGTTTCGCAGGATCTTTTGATTTTTGATTCGGTTGAGACCTGGAAGAAGACGAAGCTGAAAGGCGGGACTTATCATATGCGTGAGCTTTTGGTGCCGGTGTTCCAAAAGGGGGAGTGTGTGTATGCTTCGCCTAGTGTGATGGAGATTCGGGATTATTGTGCTCGGGAGCAGGATACCCTTTGGGATGAGACTCGGAGGTTGACGAATCCTCATGAGGTTTATGTGGATCTTTCGGATAAGCTGTTTCGGATTAAGGCTGGGTTGCTTGATCAGATGAATCAAGAGGGATGATTAGACGAACGGGAGAGACGCAGAGGAAGGCCGCAGGCTTTTCCATATCCTAGCAATAAGGAATCCTCCCACCTTGTGGGTCCCTCCCTGGTTTTGGGATGTGTTTCGGTGGATGTTTTGTTAGTTTAGCCGTTATTTACTGGGTTGCGTATTGGAGAACTGTTTTAATTTTAATATGTTTTGTGTTTCTTTTTTATACCCTCTCTTGACAATGATTTACATGCCTTTGTTAAGAGAGGGTAAAGTCTGTTTATGATTCGCTGAAATAGATGCCGTACCAGATGCAGAAAGTGTATATGGTCCAGAGCTTTCGGCTGTTGTCTTTGTGTTTAGCAAGATGTTCTTCTAAGAGTTGGGTTAGTTTTTCCTGGCGGAAGTACTGTTTTGCCGCTGGGCTTGAGAATGCCTGGCGCATACGGTTTTGGCCTTCTTCAGAGCATATCCAGTGGCGGATTGGGACTGGGAAGCCCAGCTTTGGGCGTTCGCTGGTGTTGGCGTCCAGTTTGAAGGCGGCTGCTTTTCGCAGGATGTATTTTGTTACCCGGCCTCTTTGCTTCATATTGGCAGGCAAATGGCGGGATACCTCGAATACCTCCCGATCCAGGAAAGGAACTCGTACTTCCAGGGAATTGGCCATGCTCATGCGGTCGGCTTTCTGGAGGATGTCGCCCGGCAACCAGTGGCGTAAGTCTATTTCCTGCATTCTGTCTGCATCTCTTAAGTCTGCGGTTCTGTCATAGTCTTCTTCCAGGAAGCTTTGGGGGCTTCTGGCTCCTGTGTAGTTTTTAAGCAGTTCTCTGCGCTCTTCCATGGAGAAGATGTTGGCGTTTCCGATAAAGCGTTCTTCTAAGGATTTACTTCCTCGAATCAGAAAGTTTTTTCCCTTTAGGTTTGGAAAATGCTCTGCCAGACGTGCAAGCTTTATACGCAGCCCTTTGGGGAGCATCTGGTAACGGCGCAGGGCTTCCGGCTCACAGTAAATGCGGTATCCGCCAAAAAGCTCGTCGGCTCCCTCTCCGGATACTACTACCTTTACATCTTTTGCCGCTTCCATGGAGAGAAAATACAGGGCTACTGCAGAGGCATCTCCCAGAGGCTCATCCATGTAGTAAAGTACTTCCGGAACGGCCTCCCAGAATTCCTGCTCCCGGATTCTTCTGCCTCTGTGTTCCAGGCTGCATTGGTCTGCTGTCTCTTTGGCATATTGGATCTCGTTGTATTTGCTTTTCTCCTGGCCAAAACCTACTGTATAAGCTCTTTTTCCGCCAAACTCTGAGGCTATCAGACCGGAGTCTACACCCCCGGACAGAAACGTGCCGATCTCTACATCTGCTATTTCGTGGGCCTTTACGGAATTCTTGATTACCTCATCTACTGCTGACAGCCATTCCTTGCCGGTTTTTCCCTCTTCCGGCTTCAGGGTCGGTTCGAAGTATTTCTGAATTTCCAGGATGATGCTTCCGCTTCTCCAGCGGAGAAAGCTTCCCGGCTCTAAGCGGTAGATTCCCTTAAAAAATGTTTCCTCCAGAGCCGAATACTGGAATGAGAGAAACTGCTCCAGGGCCTGTTCGTTTAGTTCTTTTTTGTATTCCGGGTATTTGAGTATGCTTTTTATCTCTGATGCAAATACGAGGCTTTCTCCTACTACCGTGTAGTAAAGGGGCTTAATTCCAAAGTAGTCTCTGGCTGCAAAAAGCTCTTTTTTCTCTTCATCCCAGATAACAAAAGCAAACATTCCCCGCAGACGGTTCAGCATGTCTCCGCCCCATTCTTCATAGCCATGAATCAGGACTTCGGTGTCGGAATGGGTTGCGAAAATGTGTCCTGCCTGCAGAAGTTCTTCTCGAAGTTGTTGGTAATTATAGATTTCGCCGTTGAAAACCAGTACTTTGTCGCCGTTTTCATTTTTCATGGGTTGGGCACCGGATTCCAGATCTATGATGCTTAGACGACGAAAGCCTAATGCTGCGTTTTCACTTAGCCAGCTTCCTCCGTCGTCGGGTCCACGGTGACGGATGGTGTCTTTCATTTCTTCTATTATATTTTCTCTATCCCAATTTCCTTTTTTATTCCCCACAAATCCACAAATGCCGCACATAATGATAACCTCCTCACTTGAAACTTTTGAACAATCCCGGAATTTTGCTGTGTATGGGAGTGTTCCTTTTGGTTACCATAATCTTAGCATTGCCTTATTTCGACAAATTTTCTGACTTGTAACAAAGTTGTATACGGATGTTAATATTGTTGCACAAATCTTAACATCTGCTTAAGTTTCCTTTGTTTTTAATCTGGGGGGCTTTATAACTTTACCCCGCCATGCAAGCTTGAAACTGCATTCGCAGTTCCAAGCTTTACGGGCTTCGCCCTATAAAAAGAATCAGGCAAGGCG
>NZ_JAYMNS010000037.1:0-37754 GCF_036941035.1 Candidatus Merdisoma sp. JLR.KK006
CCCCAGATAGGGAAGAATCTTCTTCCGAATAATGCTCTCTTTCGTAAGCCAGGTGTTTTCCTTCAACCGTGGACGGGTATCTGCCTCATACAGCTCGCAAAAGCTCTCCAGCGTCATATCAATATCAGCTTTTTTCTGTAGCTGAAACTGCCGCTCCCAGTCCTGCGCCTCACGTTTCGTGGCAAAGCCTCGCTGACATTTCTGTCTGCGTTCCCCTTTCCAGTCCTGATAGCGCACCATCGCATACCATGTTCCATTTTTTTCATTCTTATAAACCGGCAACTCTAAACCCTCCTCTCATATTCCTGTGTCCCATAAAAGTGCTCATAAAAGAATTTACGGTCAATGCGTCCGGCAATGGTCACACACCCTGTCTTGGCAAATTCCCTGTTCAATCTGCGTATCAGTTTATACGCATAGGATTCGGAAACACCTAATTCTTCCATTACTTCATCCACCCTCATAAACATCCGTTCCATAGCTTTTCACCTCCCTCCGGTTTTATCTATACATTTTTGTATAGTCATATGCTACTATACTTTTCTGTATTGGTCAAGTGGTTATTAAGTAAAATTTAAACATTTTTGTATAGTTTCCCTTGATTATCACTATACATTTATGTTATACTCCTCTTATCAACCACAGACAGGAGAATTACTATGGCGATTGGAGAACGTATCCATCATTTTCGGCTCCTTCACGGATTTACACAAAAATACCTTGGAAAACTGCTCGGCTTTAACGACATGCAGGCGGATGTCCGCATTGCCCAGTACGAAAAAGGCTCACGCAGTCCGAAGGAAAAATATTTAAACGCATTGGCAGACATTTTTGAGGTATCGCCCCATGCTTTGTCCGTCCCCGATATTGACAGCTACATCGGCCTTATGCATACATTTTTTGCGTTAGAAGATATTTACGGGCTACATATAGCTAAAATTGATGGCGAGCTTTGCCTTTGCTTGGATAAAGATAAGGGAATTCTCTATCAATCTATTTTTAGGATGTTCCAGGCATGGCAGGAGCAGGCGGAAAAACTGCAATCCGGCGAAATCACCAAAGAGGAATACGATCAGTGGCGTTACACCTATCCCCAAATGGAGGCTGACAAAACCAAGAAATCCCTGGATGCTCTGCGTGCAAAACAGAATACAAAGGCACAGGCCGAAAAACAATAAATCCGCCAACGCAAAAAAGGTCTTGCCAAATTGATATTCCTCAATTCGGTAAGACCTTTTACTGACTTTGAACCTCTATTATCTGATAACCACTAGCACACTTTAAATAATCTCTTTTATGCCAGTGTTATCATTCTGTTATCAAATAAAACTTTTAACCTTCAAGAATCCCTTATTTCTGCGTGTTCCAAGCACTCCCTTGATTATTCGAACTCAATTTGGTAATGGTACTTCCTTGAACTTACATTATCAAATAAATATAATTTATACTCTTTTTTCTTATTTCCTACTCCCTATACTTTCAGCACGTTTTTATGTTAGTGTCACCATAGTGCCACCATTCAATCACGGAGTGATCTCCACCACATCCTCTATTCCGCACTGCAGCTTAAATCTTATTCCGTTCTTCCTCAGACAATTGATAATATATTCGGCATTATTCTCCACTATTTCATACGCTCTCTCCACAGAAGGGTAATTATACGTTGCGTTATATCCGTTATCTACTCCATCATACTGTAATATGAAGAAAGTTTCCAGTGCTTTTGTCTTTCTGGTATGATCTTTTTTATCAAAAGCACAGACAGTTTTAGTTTCAAACTCATTGCCAGCATCATAGTCCATCTGTAACTCTCTAATATCATGATTTCATTCACCTTATTCGAAATCTTCATCGTAAACGATCACCTCTTCCACCTTGCACTGTAGGCGTTTGCATATCCGTTCCACTACATCAAGACTTACCTTCTGATTTTTTCCCATCTTCGCAAGTGTACCTCTGCTGACCGTTCCGTCCTCAACTAAATCCATTTTCTTCATATCCTTATCAATCAAAGTCTTCCAAAGTGGTTTGTATGTAATCATAATCATCACCTCTTTTATATCTTATCAAAGTTCATTCTCAACGTCAAGAAAAAGTTCTAATTTCTTGAAATTTTCTTCTATAAACTATTGACACTCGCTGTACATATGGTAATATGTATATAACAAGAATGCAGAATAAAATTCTAATATATCAAAACTTTTAGGAGGGCAAACACATGTTGAAAAATCAGAAATTCGGAGTAGAAGTAGAAATGACAGGTATCACAAGAGAAAAGGCAGCTGCCATTGTTGCAGAAGTTCTTGGGACCACGGCATCCAGACCAGACAGCACTTGCTATCAAACTCGTATTATTGCTGACCAGGCGGCACGCAAATGGAAAGTTATGAGAGATTCCTCAATTACTTCAATCAGGAATGATGGCAGTAATTCCCCAATGGATGAGTATAAGGTAGAATTCGTAACACCGCCTCTGGGATATGAGGACATAGAGCTTTTGCAAAATATCATCAGAAAATTACGTGAAAGCGGAGCAAAATCTCATAGCAGCTGTGGCATCCATATCCATGTAGACGGAGCAAATCATAATGCGAATTCTCTTCGGAGGCTGGTAAACTTTATGACTTCCCGGCAGGATCTGATTTATGAAGCACTTGAAATTGGAAATCGTGCAGACCGCTGGTGTCACAAATTAAATTCTGCTCTCCTTATTGAAATGAAAAAGGACAAAAACCTTTCAAAAGAAAAGGCTGAGCAGATTTGGTACAGTAGTGCAAATGACGGATATTGCGGCGGCGTTAACCACGAGCACTATAACAGCACCCGCTATCATGGTGTCAATCTCCACAGCTACTTTTCCAAAGGGACTGTAGAATTCAGACTTTTCAACAGCACCCTCCATGCCGGAAAAATTAAGGCTTACGTTCAGTTCTGCTTAGCCGTATCTGCATGGGCTATCACATCACAGGAAAAAATCGTATTCCGCTCAATGGCCGGATATACACCTGAGAAAAAAGTTACCATTATGAGAAATATCCTTACCCATCGGCTCGGCATGTATGGAGATGAATTCAAGACTTGCCGGCTACACCTTATGACACCTTTGAAGAAAGCCGCTGGCATGACTAGCAGGGCAGCTTAATATATATGCTGACCTATCGGCATGACGGGGAGAAAGGAGATATCATGGGAAAATTATATATCGCATATGGAAGCAATCTTAATCTGGCCCAGATGGCCGCTAGATGTCCCTCTGCAAGGGTTTATGCAAAGGGAGTATTAAATAACTGGGAACTGGTCTACAGAGGCCGTAAGACCAACTCACACGCCACAATCATAAGAAAGCGGGGATCCACCATACCAGTTCTTGTGTGGGAAATCCAGCCAATCGACGAATACCGCCTCGACATATACGAGGGCTACCCACGCTACTATTTCAAAAAAAATATCATGGTAACTATTGCTGGAAGAAAAGAGAAGGCCATGGCCTATATCATGGATGAAACACAACTACCTGGCCGGCCTTCAACCCAATATGTCAAAACCATTCTTCAGGGATATATAGATAATGATATGGATATCGATATCCTTAAAAAGTCATTGGAAGTAAATTCCATTGAATGTATATAAAATTTATGGTATAAAAAAAGACGTTCGATCCATGAACGTCTTTCTTTATGACAGCAGTGTTGCAGCACTATCTGTCAGATGATGAAATCAGAGAGCCGTTCTTGGTATGTAGGACTTTTGGGATTTCATCCGGCACCCGCACAATCAATTCATTAAGTTTGCAGTCCAAGGCCTCACAAATGAGATCTAAATGCTCTAGGTTAACTCTCTCAACCAACTCATGGTACAATTCGTTGATTGTGTTTGGCCGGATACCAGTAGCCCTTGCCAAGTCTGCCTGCGTCCATCTAAGTTCGCCGAGCTTAATAGATAGTAAAATTCTTATCATACATCGTCGCTCCTTCCGCTATAAAATAACATTTTTTGTGCGTTCGTGCACATCTTGTTATTTTATAGCGGATTTAGTTATATACTAGCGAATTATGATATAGTTCTTTTCATCAACCAGTGGCCTTTTAACCTCAGCATAATGTAGATACATCTAAGCATAAAATTCTGCCTGAATCGTATTGTACCCTGCCACTCCATCCTCTTTAAGTCCAAGCTCTTTCTGCAGCTCCAATGTCTCGCTTCTGGTCACTTTTCCAAATTTTCCGTCAACCGTCTGATTATGACCTAAAATCTCATTACATCGTGTCTGATGCCACTCTACAAGTGCGCCAGTGGAGCCGACAAAAAGCAGCAGCTTGGCCTTAAGAAATATCTGTTTCCGGACATACTGCGTCTTAGGCCCGTCAATACCGTCCTCTATCAGTGGTTTTCCGTCAGCATCCCGATAACCATCCTTGTTGGCCGCTCTCTGGAAATTAAGGATATTGATATTGCATACTGGCTTCTGCACTGTTGGGATTTGCTCCTCGAAATAAAAATTCGTGTAAAATTTATTGAGATCCACTTTTCCGGGAACTCCCGGTATTTTTCCAGAAGAAGTATACTGCCAGATATCAACTGCTTTCGATTCATCATCCGACAATGAAGATGTATAGCGGGCATACCAAACATATACTTGACCCAACTCCGCAGCAATCCTTGACATATCAAAGTAATTTTTTAAATAGTCTTTGTTAGTATAGATAACTGGTATATACCCAGAATCTTTGACTGCCTTTAAGAATGCTATCGCCATGTCCGTACAAAGCCTTTTAGTAATTACAACACCATTTTTTCGGGCGTAGTTTACACTGTCATACTCAAAGTCAAAGGCAATCGGGCATTTTACCCAATATTTTTTTGCTTGTGCTATCACATAGCCCGCTTCCGCTGCTGACATAGCAGTAGTATAGGCATAACTAAACCAGTATAACAGCACTTTCATGCCCAGGTTGAAACAGGCCAATGCATTTGTAACATACTTTTGGTCCACGTTATTCTTTCCGTACCCGGCTCTCAGCCCAACCCTCTTGTATCCGGCATCCCGAATCCTTTTAATGTCAACATTCCCGTTGTGATAAGATAAGTCCGGTCCCTCATATAATACATTTTTACTCATAGTAATCTCCTTCCGCTCAATAATGAGCACAAAAAGGGGAGCCGTTCAGCTCCCTATCATCTACTGTTCGTTATCTGCACTCTCTGCAATGGTATCTACAGAAGTCTCAATATTGGCTGAATCCGTCAATCCTTCTCCGATGATGTAAGACATAACAGACGCACCAGCCATAATAAGAGCTGTTACCTGTGTTGCAGTACTTTCGGTTCCTCCAATGGCCACAATCATCATAGACACAAAAGATGCTGTAGCAGCCCACAGTTTCCTGCTTGTCAGTTTTCTTTTCCAGTTGATTTCTTTCATGTTACATAGTCCTCCTTTAATTATTGTATGCCTCAAAAGCCGTTATGGGCTTATGAAACCGTTCAATATATTGCTTCGATGCCCTGTTGTGTCAAGAAATCTTTCTGTTCATGCTTCACTTCTCTTGCATACTCCAGCGCTTTGTGCATATCTCCATTGCAATGAGAATCCGGGATTCTTGCAACCGCTTCTGCGGTAGCTTCTCCCAGGGATATAGCCGCCCCGATACTCTTAACAATGAGAAATTCCTGTTTCTCTCGGACAGCTTCCTTTTTTACCCGTTCCTTTTCCCTCTTTTCCATCCTCCGCTCCAGAAGCCAAAAGCAGAAACCAGTAATTCCAGAAGGAATGCTCATAGCCAGAACGAGCGCATGTACAAACGTGGTCAAATCCAAGTTTTACACCTCCTCTTATGCTTGATCAAACAATAATGCGGCCTTGCCTCCCGAAACATCCAGAACCGCAGCCAGTCATCCAATACGATGGCCGCTAATGCCACCGGCACCCATAGCAATATGTACAATAGACATATCTGCCCCAAGACATTGATCGGAAATTCGCTGTAGTCCCATATCCCCCAGCCCAGCCATAAATTGACAATGCACCCGGTTAAAAACTCCATGCTTGTGATAAGAACTGTTCCAATAAGTGTCTGCTTCCAGATCGGCATGCACCATGGTATTACCTCGTTTATTGCTCCAATGAGAACAAAACATATACCGCCCAAGACAAACATTGTCCAGTGGCTGTGTCCCCTCCAGGCCAGTTCCGGGGCGATATACAACAGCCCTCCGATGCCATACAGGAGCAGACATTTAAGATACTTCCTCACTCTCTTGCACCTCCTTTCCTGCCTCGCCCATAATTTTAGCCAGATAATCCTTCAGCACCTCGCTCTGGTATTCCTCTGGTACATCTGCGCCATAAAAGATGCTTTCTGCATCTTCCACAGTTTCTGCTCCAGCAATCCACATATTAAGTGCATTGCAGTAAGTTGTATGGTAAGAGACATGCTCCATAGATGCCGTGATGATAAGCTGCATCTCTTCTGCCGTGTAATATCGGCACGGATGGCCATCCTGGTGATATTCTAGCTGCTCGGCCCCGGCCGCAAGTTGGGCCTGCTTGCCAAACAGATTAAGTTGGTCCTTCTCCGTCAGGCTGAAATGCTCAAATCCTTCTCCAGTCTCCACTGTGATGCCGGAGTAAATCACCTGTTCACAAGCAGTACTAATTTCCCTGCTTTTTTCTTCCTTCACCTCCTCCAATGTTGGCGGTTCCGGTTCCGGCACAACTTCGGGAGGAGGTGGAGGGCTCCATATCCGGCCGTCATTGGACAGTATAACGCTTCCGTCCTCCATGGTCCGATAGACAGTGGTATAACCCCGATAATCACCATACACCGAACCCTTGTCAGTCAGCAGTTGAAAACCTGACATCAATTCTTCTTCCTGAGGCGGCGGAAAAAGCCGCACTAAGCCTGGTCCTGGAACAGTCACCTGCAGATCATGGGTTTCCATTTTCCCCAAAAATCTTACTTTCATTTTCTTTATGTCCCCTTTCTTTGTATTTTAATGGCAAAAGGCCATTTATAGATGTCCTCCATGCTAGAGGGCACCTATAAACAGCCTTTTTAAGAGGTAAGTGCGAAATTACTGTCTTTTGAGCAGGCCAAGAGCACGATTATTAACAGTGCTCTTGGCAAAGCATTGGGACTGGCAGCCAGTACGGTTTTAGAGACTGTAGCATCCAAAATCGCCAGTGTGGTAAATCGTGGTGCCTGGGCAGGAAGCATAACCACTGCAAATGGTAAAATAACTATACCTGCAGGCTACCACAATGGTGGCGGATACGTTCAGGCCTCTGGGCTATATGTACCACCAAAAACATTATCCGGTAGTGCTACAATAAATGTACCAGGTAACACACAGGGAATTGAGGCCACAAAAATGGTTACATTTTCTTCACCCTTTACTACAACACCCAAATTATCAGTAAGTTTGGATACTGAATCTTATATGAAATCCTTTGGATATCGTGATTTGACTAGAAGTGGCTTTACACTGTATTTTGTTCCAAGCGGAAATACCGGGGCATTCGTGCGAACGATATCTTGGAGGGCAGATGCATAACTTCCGCCAACGGCCCTATCAGCTTATGCACCAGTTTAAGATTAGATAGCCTTTAACCGCCCAAAGTTTAATTGGGAGATTTTAAACCCAAGCATTCCAGGTAACTGAAACATCCGTAATGCCTAGTGCGCCATCGATGTTTTCTATTTGGATAACAAAACTACTGGCATTTACACTGGCATAGGTCGCCCGAAGGAATGTATTGCCGCTACTACTGCTTGTAGCACTTAAAGATATAGATGGAGTTTTTGTAAATTTTTTCGGAAATACAACTGTGGCTTGGTCTTTACGCTTGGCAAGTAATGTGCCAAACTTTACAGTACCACTTTGATTTCCTGTTACATAATTTTTTTGTATGTTTTCTATGCTTGCAATACGATTTGATAAATTAGTTAGATTTGTATTCACAGTAGAAGCATTGGCTTTCTGCGCTATATTCGCACTTACCTCTCGTAATGCATCCCCCGTCAGTTTTGCATCTGCTGCAAAACCTACTTCCGTCGCTATTGTTGGATCAACCACTTCCACCTCTTTATTATTCAAAATCAGAATCTCTTTTGTTATTGTCGTTTCTTCCCAATGGCTCGCATCCCATTCCTCAGCCTCATCAATGGCAGATATGCACTTATACAGTTTGTTATTGTAAATGCAATAATCGCCAATCTTATAAATGCCTTCCGGATCATAAGCCATATCAGGAGTATTTCCGGTGCTGGTTTTCAATGCTTCAATTGTATCCTTATTAACCTGGGTGTTTGCCAGCAATTGCATCGGCGCTGCGTTGATATTATCTGCATGAGCCGGATCTGTCGTCTCTAAAATTTGTATTTCCTCAGAAAAAACCGGATTAATATTTGTAAATGATTTCATTATGTAGTCCTCCTTAGAAAATATCATCAACCCGGAATGTCATCTCCAGATCGGAATCTTTACCTTTACTTTTAAACGTTTTGATTGCCACAATATCCCCCTCAGAATCATACAAGGCAAGTTCATTTATATTGGCATCCACACACTCACTCATCAACAAAGTACAGAAATACCGGCATGTGGTGTCACTGATGAATGAATAATTATCAATCTCTTTTCTGTATATCTCATGCTTTAATTCCGTATCATTGCTTGACGGAGCTATAGGGATTCCTGATTCATCCACTCCACCATCCCCAAACGCCATCCCAACAATCGGTGGAAGTGCTATTACTCCGGCCCTGGCCTTAACCATTTTCTTTCTCGCTTCAAGTGTTACAACTGCATCCGCCATTATAAACTCTCCTTTCTTATCTCTGCATCCAGAAGACGGGAACCATCAAGCAACTCCGTCCCATCTAGGTACCATAAATCTTTTTTGATTATTACAAAGTTCTCCCCAAATTCTGAGTTTTCTATTACTTCAAATGTTGTGTCAAGGGCCATATCTCTGCAAAAATTGTCAGTATTCAATTCTGCTCTTAAATCTATCCTGCTTAATGCATTTCGTGCCTGCAGGTCCTCCAAGCAAAATTTGATACCAGCTCCAATGTCCAGGTACTCAGCATTAATTAAAAATACTGGACCAGTAATAATATTGATGTTCATATCACATATTACGCTCTGCCCCAATATCACTGAGCCATCAAGAAACCATGAACCGTCAAAGGTTTTGCAGACAAAAAAATGGAATCCCATCTGGAATTCCATGCTGTGCAACTTCACCTTTTCTAACTCCTGACTATCAAGGGAAATGATTACCCATTCACATAGAATATACATTGTATGTGACTGTTTTATTCGGTCTAATATTTTCTTCACTCGTTTCACATTCAATGTACCTTCGCCAATAAATACAACTCTGAAAATATTAGGATGAGGGAAACTACTTACTTTATGATCTAGTATAACAGAACCATCCAGGATCCAAGCCCCATTAAATATAAAATTCTCTACATAAAACTCTCCCCTATCATGGATATCACTTACATGTACTTCAAAATCGGTAATATCTCTCAAATGTTTCTCCATACGATAAGGAGTCATAGGCGCCCGATAGTCACGCTTTTGATAAATCAGCTTTCTTCGTTCCTCATAAGACAGATTAGTCCTTACCGGAAGCTGCCATTTAATCTCATGGTACATAAGTCCCCAAGTAGCTGTCTCTATAAACATTTGGTTCGGCAAATCCTCTACAAGCTTTCTGGCCTTGTCATATTCCAGTCCCATCACCTGGTATATCCATTTTCCTACATATGACCTTTCATAAAATTCTTCTGCCACATAACTGAGTTGTCTTTTTGCACTTTCGCTTGTTGGGAAGTTATCTAAGTCAAATCTTTCTTTCATAGAACCCCCCTAAACAAATTCAAGAATACCCGTTTCTGGATATTCCTCACTTTTAATTATTATGTTCTCCATTCCCCCGTTCACCGTAAAAGTCTCAAAATCTTCCAATCCTGGAATATCTCTTAAAACAGGACGTATATCGTTATACCGCAGCACTCCTTCCTGTTTTGCTGTTAGATACACCTTTTTTACGGCCTCCGAGAAGTCCTTTTTAATCTGCTCAATGTCCGTCGTTTCATCATGCAAGATCCCAGTACACGCATATGCAATTTCAACCGTCTCAGCTGCCACGCATATAAAATCAGCACAAGCAGTCGGAAGCAGCCTGAGAGACTGGTCATCCGGAGAAACGATATAATTATAAACATCCTGTAATAGACGCTCATTGGCTGGCTGGCCGTTTCCATCTACTAATACCAGTTTAACCGTTCCTGGACCGTTATAGCATGGTACGACAATGCAGGCTCCTGCCCCAGCCTCTTTGGCCCAGCGAATAAAATCGCTGTCATTTCCTAAATAGGTCATGCTGTTTTCATACTCGGCGGCTATCCTGTCATAATAATCATCATTTGATTCTCTTTCGGTTCCGCCCGTAATCGGTTCTGGGTTGGTAACAGACGTTATGCCTTTGACTGGCTTTGCCATGATAACAATTGCCTCTGCCTTTACATTGGATCCCTTCCCCGGCAGTACGGCCGTAACGGACACCTCTATTTTTCCATCCCTGCCAATCATACAATCTTCATCCGTACGAAATCCTATTGCCGGACCCGTATCAGTTGCAGGGGTACAAAATATAGTACCAGCTGGTATTTCTGTGCCTTTAATTCCTTTAATCTCCACTTTTCCAGATGCACATACCGGCTCGTGCCTAGGCAAATGTACCTGCATACCGTGAAAGTCAAGCCATTCATCCCAGGCATACTGTGGAAAAGCTATCATAATAGCCCTTACAAGATGATAATTAATAAATTCATCCATTTCCAAAGCTGCCGGCCTAGTAAAGTCATACGGAAAGCCACCAGGCATATCGTCTATATCAGCTGGAAGATTGTTCATCATCCGCTGATGAATATCCTCCACTGTTCTTCCCTCTATAAAATCCGGCACCATAAATTCCGGCTGCATACTCTATCACCTCCTACAGTCTAATCTCAAAAAATTTATCCCACTCAATGCCCTTTACATGAAAAGAGCAATGCATTTCATCCCCATCCCAGGAAAATATAAAATCCCGGACAAATTCTGTCCTGGGATTTACCATAAGGGCGTCCGTGATGGTTCTTTGAACCATGGATTCCACCGTTTTTTCATCATCATCTTCCAGAGCAGCTTCCATTTCTACTCCGATCGAATCAGGATATGCCAGATACGCATACCGTTCTGTCTGTGCCGTCTTAAAACACCAGATCATAAAAGCTTCCTTACCATCACACTCCACCATTCGTCCTGCACTGTCCCTGGCAAAATCTCCTTTTTCTACATCCCATTTAACGCTTGGCTTATATCGGTTGTCATATTCAGAGCCTTCCGGGATGATCTCTGGTACTTCAAATACCGGAAATAAAGCTTCTGACATTTCCTATCCTCCTTATGAACGTGTAACAATGTCAATTACTACGGCTTCATTGTTTACCCAAGCGACTAATACCCTGTCACCTGAAGCAACACTCCGCATCTTTTCAGGAAGAAGTATGTCATGTGAATGGACCCCATTTCCACCTGTATGTCCCCCATGTTCTCCATCGTCACCTGATGTAGCAGTTAAAATATCTCCTGCCTTTCCAAGTGTCAACTGGCGGAGTATTGAATAATCCCCCTTAGGAATGGGAACTGGAAATGTATTTGTCACAAGGCTTCCATCAGCCTGAATACCTCCAAAATCTAACACTAACGGAGATTCACTTTCTTTTTGCATCCGGTCTCTCAATACATTTGCCAGTTTATTAGAGCCCTCGTTTCCCTCAAATCCCAATTACTTACACCTCCTTAATCAAAAGTTCCATTGTCTACCCAGCCATATACATTGCTTCCGCTATCTACATGGATCAGATGCCACGGGTGTGCCCCACCTGCCCCATTCTTCTTTGTAATCTTTGCCTTTCCTGCTCTTGCACCATATCCCTTGGCATCCGGATAAGAAGATACATAGTGAGTTCCTCCATGGAAATTCACAATATCGCCAACTTCATGACTATTTCTGGAAGTTTCCCCTGTACTACCATTACTGTTCCCACTGCTAGTAACACTTTCCTGTTCTGTTATCTCCAGATTCATTGTCATACTGTATGTATCCGCATCATGCTGGATTCCTTTAACAAAAAAATATCCTTCCGAGGTACCAGCCATAAGATATACCAAATCCCCTTTGCGAATAAATGGCACGTCAGGGCTTTGTACAGATATCTGCCGGTCTATATTTCCTTTCTCATTCAAAATTTCCTGTGAAGCAGACATTGCATCATTTAGACTTTCATCTGCTCCCCTGGTATAGATCCTCTGGCGAATTCCATAGTTTGTAAGGCCGTTTAAAACCGCCTCCACACTACTCTTCCCATCATCATCTGCCTGACCTATGACCTTTACACGAGTTACCAGATTGGCCGTGGTCATACTCTCACTGACAGATTTTGTATTATCTGTTTTAAAAACATATACTGTTTTATTGCTACCTTTTGGGAGTATAGCTGTTCTGCCTTCAGCAGCCCTGATTATACACCTTTCTTCGCCTTTTTTTACCGCATCATCCAACAGCTCCAGAATAATGTCTGATAAAAAAGAATTGTTAAACTTTTGTTTTCCATGGGCCGCATTAGGTCCCTGATAATCGTCTTGTGGTATCTCATGATCATCAAGGATTCCCATTATGGCTGCCTGCGTTCCTGTGCCTGACGGGAAGTAAAGGTTCTCCTGACTTTTTTGCAATTTATATAATTCATCATAATTCGTGCATTTCAAAGTGGTTCCTCCACTCTGCTGTACCGGATTCCAATCCTCCACATATCCCCTCGCAACCTCCTGATCCATGGACCCCCCATCTGTAGCAAAGATACCAACCAAGCAGCCCGGCTTGATTATGCTTGACAAATATCCCTTAGATGTCTCATCATTTCTGGCTGTAAAGGAAGACCGGACTGATATTTCATTCTCGTTTTCCTCCCACCCCAAATTTTCAATGTAATTCTTGATGTTATACTGCCGGCCGGTTTCATCCATCACTACAACACGATATGTTATCTTTGATAAGTCAATCACACTTCCACATCCCCTCCTACAAAGTAAGCGTCATTCCCGGAAATATCCAATGTCCATTATCTGAGCTTGACATTCCACGAGACTTTGCTGTTGCCTCGATAGACGCCGCATTAGCATTATATATTGCCTTCCAATTACTGGCTCCTCCACACATCTTCTGTGCAATTCCTGACAGCGTATCGCCTTTCTTTACTACATAGGTTCCTCCACCAGAATCGCCACTTCCTCCAGCTCCCGAAGATACCCCTCTGTTCCTAGGCCGGGTCTTTCTCACAAAAGCAGCAATTTTCAATTCATTGGTATCATATATCTCTAAAGGTTTCTTTTCCACAAAGGATATAGAATACCGGATGTTCCCATAGGCACCATACACGGTCGGCTGGAATGAGGAAATTGTAACGTCCATATTAATCCATGTTTCCGTCACTATCAAATTCAATACTGTTTCATTTTTGATAAAATCATGAATGATCTTCACACATTCTGTAGGTTCTCGCCACTCGTTTTTCCTGACAATTGCCTCATTCTTTTTGGATACTCCGAAAAACTCCCCGTTCCAGGATATCTCCCCTACATCCGTACCCTTGGGCACCTTTACGGTGCCTTTGGATATGATGTCGAAACTCTGGTACTTTGCAGCGCTTTTCCCTTGTATCTGCTCCGGAAGTGCCGGAAACACAAACCGGGATCCATTATTTCCTATGGGAATCAGCTTAATGTCCATATGGACTATGCCCCCTTTCTTGGCATATTGGAAAATACCGCTTCTAGCCTTGATGCAATTTCTCCACCAAGTTCATCTGCCAGTTCTCCCAAATGTCTTCGAATGACCTGAACAATAGCATCTTCATTTTGTTCTCCAGATGTAATCTGAAATTCCGGTGACATCTGAACACTTACTTTTATCACAGGACTATTTCCGGAAGATATTTCCCCATCACCAGTTGGGATGTTTTTTACGAATCCATTCGCAGGATCCATGTCATCACTATTTCCATCCGAGAATCCAGCATAGGAGCCTCCAACAAATCCTCCATTGGCATGAGAAGCGACTCCAAGTGCCTTACCTGCCTGCTCATATAGCTCCAGTGCCCTCGTCCTGCGGCTTGGATTAGTCGGTATGATAAATTCACCATACCCCTCCTCCGCCAGCCAGGACAGCTGCTTTCCGCTTGCAAAGCCGCCGCCGGCATAGGCCGTCATTCCAAGTGACTGCAGTGTATTCCTGCCGCTGTTCGGTACATGTGTACTTCCACCACCATTTGCATAGCCACTGTAAGCACCTATGGATGCCGTCATCTGGCTTCCTTTGCCACCATTTACACTGATGTCCGCTGACGGGTTCGTGATTTTCCAGTTTAAATCCACATTCACATCGGCAGATGTCTGGAATGGTTCAGAAAAGGTTTCATCAATCTGAGTTCCCGTATTACTGTAAATCGTCTCAATGCCATGAAAAATAGATGTCATATCTGCCATTTCGATTGCTTTACCGATATTATCTGCCGTTTCTGTCATACTTTGTGGTATGGTTTCTGCGGTCTTTTGCAATAACTCAGCAACTGCCATCTGCGTTTCTCCGCTAAGCCCTCCAAGCCCAAACCATCCAGCAATATCCTCTGCTGTCCATGTGGCTGGATCAGGTTCAACCGACAGTGCATTGTCCATTGCCGTTTTTAGTTTCTCAGACAGGGTTCCTTCCAATTCTGGAAGGATGTCGGCCAGCTCACTATCAAAGGTTTCTGCTATTGTATCCAATTGGAAAGATTCAACCCTAAGCTGTAGTCCATCTATCCGAGCGTTATATCCTTCTTTTATCTGTGCCAGCATTTCATCATACTGGCCCTGGTCTATTGCACCCTCTGACAGTTGGAGTTTCAAGTTTGTAAGGCTAACCTCTAATGCATTATCATAACTTTCGTTCATGTTCTGGACATTTGCAGCAAGTTCATCCTGAAGGCTTGCAAATGATTCTGCATCCAGAGTACCTCCACTATACTTTATTTTCAAAGATTCAAACTTTGCATCCTCCTGTGCCTGGGATAATTTATTGGTAACGTCCACTATCTGCTGCTGGAGCCTGGTTATCTCTTTCTGTTCATCAAGTTCAATAATGCCATCCTCCAGATAGATCTTCATCTTATCCGATAATTCCCTACTTGCTTCGTCTATCTGTGCCTCTAAGCCCTCGTACATGCTGTTCAGACCATTACTCATGCCGGCGGCATTTTCATCACCAACCAGAAGTTCCAATGCAACCGATGCCTCGTAATGCTTATTTTCCAAATAAGTCTTCGCTTGGGCTGCCAGTTCATCCATGGATTTCTTGTAGCTCTCTATATCATCACTGCTAAGCTCCATGCCAAGGCTTGCTTTCCAGTTCAGCTTGTCAAGTTCTCTCACACGGCTCTGGAATTCAGACAATGAATCTTCACTTTTCTGCAAACTTTCAGCAAACTTATTCATTCCCTCGGCCTGCTTATCAAAGACAATTTTTGAGGCAACATCCTTTATTTCTGTCAAGGACAAGTGAAGATCTCCAAATCTGCTATTCAGTTTATCGCTGACCGCTTCCTGGAACATCTGTCCCAGCTGTGCGGCACTGACCTCCGTATCATTGATGGCATCATTCAAGGCGGTCGTTTCAAAGGTAACATCATTAACAGAAAATCCTGTTGCTTCTAACACTTTCTGGGCCTTTTCTGCCGCTTCCTGGGCCGCCTGTAAGTTTTCTTCATATTCCTCTTTAATCTTATTACCCTTTACCCATCCGGCAATTCCACCAATCCCTGCACCAATCAAGCCTCCTACGGCTGTTCCCAGACCAGGAATTATACTTCCGATTGCCGCTCCCGCTGCCGCACCTGCAGCAACGCCGGTAATTTTTGCTCCACCGGATTTTCCGTACATTGCCGCTTCGTCTTTGTCCTCGGACTTTATAGATTTATACAAATCCATGCCTCCGCTAATAAGGGTT
The DNA here is from genome assembly GCF_036941035.1 of Candidatus Merdisoma sp. JLR.KK006. Classification (NCBI taxonomy): domain Bacteria; kingdom Bacillati; phylum Bacillota; class Clostridia; order Lachnospirales; family Lachnospiraceae; genus Candidatus Merdisoma; species Candidatus Merdisoma sp. JLR.KK006. The sequence goes on from NZ_JAYMNS010000037.1 coordinate 16,106, forward strand.
GCTCCTGCCGCTACTGCTCCCGCAGTAGCTCCAAGACCAATTCCTGCTAATGCCCCCGTACCAAGCGACGCACCGCCTGCTAAGTTTCCTGCCCCCAAGTTGATTGCTGTGTTTGCTCCAAACCCAAGTATCCCGGTACCAGCTCCAGCAGATCCTAGTGCTGAGCCTATCATAGATATGCCTCCGGAATCCACAAAACCTTTTCCAAGCTTAAATGCCCCTGTTCCAAGCTTAAATAATGGTGCTCCTGCCTTTGCTAAAACAGCGGCCGATATAACGGATGATAAATCTGCTGATTCCCCTCCGGGAAGTAATTTCCCAGCATTTGATAGCATGTTCTTTAATCCATCCCACAGCTTGCCACTGATTTGTTCAAAATCAAATCCTTCCGCAAATCCGGATGCAAACGCTTTTCCAACGCTCGCTCCTTCATTTATGGAATCCGACACGTCAATGCCAAGAAGCAACATAACTCCTGCCGATATTCCAGAGCCAATAGCATTGCCGATATTCCCCGCCGCATCACTAAGCATCTGCTTTCCTTCGCTGCTCCACCACTCGGAAAAAGGTTCCGCTATAATTTCTCTCCAAGCAATTTTGACTTTTCCAAAGAAGTCTGCGTTTTGCCATTCCCTGGTGCCTCTGATTTCATCCAGTTTCCTTTTCATGCTGTCGGTTTTCCGTTCTACAAAGTCCATAAGTTGATCCAGTCCCGCCTCTATCTCCGGCATCATGTCTGTAAGCCACTCAGCAGCGCTTCTTACATATGGAGATATCCTCTGGCCCAAAGATATTTTCACCCCGTCAACCGCACTTTGCAGCAATGTAAGGGACCCTTGCAGGTTATCCAACATGGTCTCAGACATATTCTGTGCCGCTCCATCCGCATTGTTCACTGCATCAGCCAGTTTATTATAATCCTCTGTCGAGGCATTCAAAATGGCAAGCAAGCCTTTCTGTGCTTCCGTGCCGGCTATGGTATTGGCAAGTGATGATTTCTGCTTGTCAGAATAAGTCGCCGTGGCTTCCCTCAATTCATCCATCACATCGGATAAATCCCTGGCGGATCCGTTTGCATTAAAAAATTCTATTCCTAACTCCTGTAAAGCATCCCTTGCACCGCCTGTATTTGTTGATAGTCTTGTAAAAATGGAATTAAGCGCTGTACCCGCCATAGTTCCTTTAATGGCCGAATTAGCCATCAATCCAGTTGCCAAGGCTACATCTTCAATGGAATAGCCCAGCGTACCGGCCATGGTACCAGCATATTTAAACGTCTCACCCATTCCGGAAACGGTAGTGTTCGCATTTGACGTAGCTGCCGCTAGAACATCAGCAAAATGCCCTGACTCACTTGCTTTCATCTTAAAAGCTGTCAGGGCATCTGTTACGATATCGGATGTTGTTGCTAACTCTTCATTGGATGCTGCGGCCAGACTGAGGATGCCTTCTATTCCATCCAGCATATCCGCAGTCTTCCAGCCGGCCATTGCCATATAATTAAAAGCTTCCGCTGATTCTGTTGCCGTAAACTTTGTCGTAGCCCCCATTTCTTTCGCTTTATCCGTAAGTTTTGACAATTCCGCAGACGTAGAGCCGCTTACGGCCTGTACCTGTGACATAGCGGCCTCAAAGTCCTTATATGTATTGATGGTATCAGCCATTCCAATGCTGACCCCGAGGACCGCCCCAACTTGGAAGATGGGGTTTTTAAGCAGGTTTAGGATTCCTCTAACTGGAGCAGTCACAAAATCAATGGCTTTCATGGTAACGTTCCATGTTCGGCCGGCAAATCCCTTTATTCCATTTCCTATGACAGCAAGTACCGGGGTAATCCGTTCCTTGGCCTCCAGAAGAATTTCATACTTTTCCTTAGCCCACTTTAAAAGACTATTTTGCGTCTTTTCTGCGGATTTATCAAAAGCAGATACTTTTTTTCCTGCCTCTTCTGCCGATTTCCCGGCCTTTTCCGCCGTTCCGCCCAGCTTCGTAATCTTCTTAATAACATTTGACAACTCCGGTTCGGTTTCATCAATTGTTTCTATTGGTATTTCAATCCTTAACGTTTCAGCCATCTTCCCCACCTCCCTTCTGGGCTTCCAATGTCACCATCATGGATGCAAGCATAAACGCCCGCACACCAGGGCTTTTCTGATAAAATTCATCCGGAGGAATGCCTGTCCGCTGGAATATCTGATGCAGCAGACAAGCCTTTCCTCCGGCCTCAATTAGTTTTTTGCTACTTCTTCAAGATTGGATTCGTAACCGCTCAACTGGTCAATAGCCTCCAAAACCCGATCCTTTTCTCCAGCCTTCAAAGAGTACTCAATCACATCCAAACCATTCATAATCTGTAGGTCCTTATCTCTAAGAGCCTCCCATACCCTTTTATTGTCCCAAAGCTTTTTCCTGTCTTCCTCCACGGTTGCCTGATAAATCAGCTCCGAGCGATATTTTACCGCATTGGTCTTTTCAGGCATTTTCATTCCCATCTGCTTGTTTCGTACATATTTGGTATGTTTCTCCTTGCAACGATTGTATTCATCCTCACTAAGTGGTCGGATCCGGAAGCAGAAGAACACTCTTCCTTCCCTGGCAATCTCAATGGTCTGGCATTCATCTGTGCTGTACCCGGTTGCATTAATAAGGCCCTGGATAAAGTCTTCTTCATTCATCCGCATTTGGTTTTTGGTCTCCTCGGCACTAAATTCCCTATCCTCTGTATAACCTTCCTGCTGGACTTCATCCACATTGCTTCCCACAACTCCTACGCTGGGCTTAAAATTTTTATCGTTCACTATAAATTCCTCCATTTTTGCATATTAAAAGAGGGAAGTTCCCCTCCCTCTTTTTTAAAGTAGATATACTAGCCAATAGTTAACAGGTTCTGTAATTTCGGCGGCCGGTTTACAAATAAGTTCCAATTCCGCTTGATTACGTCACCTACGGTAAGATTTTGCAAGTCAATCTGTCCGGATGGTACGCAATCACGATATACTACTCTTTCTTCTGAGCCATTGAGCCCCAGCAAAGATCCCTGAAAATCCCATGATGGCATAATCTGTGTTTCCATGCCTTCATATAGTTCCTGAATAAACGCATCATCCTCAATCACAATCTGAGACATAGTGAGGCTGACAGAAAATGTGTTGGGCGTCTCATGCTCCTGTGCATCTCCCAATACGCCATACTTGGAATTATTATAAGTTACACTGGAGCTAAAACTTTCCACTGATGCCAAAAGCACTCCATCTTTATTATAGATTGCTCCATCCTTTCCGGTTCTGGCATGTCTTGTATCAACCGATGCTCTTGGATTTCTCATAAGTTACCTCCCTCCTATTCTACTGTGCTGAGCGTACTAAACTGGAACTTAAATGTCAGGTAGATATGCTCCATGGAATCCTTATCTATAACGTCCACGTCAAACCATGCACTGTCCACATCCGCCACATAATCAGCACTTTCCGACACTTTACAGGATGTAAGCTTTGATTCCGCCACCATGGCATCACCTATTGCCTGGATCTGGCTGATAACGGTACTCCTGCCATTCCCATCATTATCCACTTTGCCAATCAGATTTTCCGTGACGTTGCTAATACGACGGATTAATTCAAACCGTGTCTTAACACGGCGGATCTTCTTCCATCCATCATCCTGATTCTCTGCCGGTGTAATGAGCGTGTTAATTGCACTGTCAATCCAAACCTGCTTTTCGCTATTGTAAGTGAGTACAATGCAGCCCATTTTTTCTGATACAACAATCTGCGTATTTGTAAGACGCTCCAAGATCTCCGTGAACCCTGTAATTACCGTGTGGGTAAGAGAGTTATTGGATTCACAGGCACCAATCATTCCGGCAATTCGGGCCGCTGTCTGATACCCGTCAATCTCCACTCCCTGCTCACTGATATGTGCATTCAGCACGTAATTTATCTTTTCATCATTAAAAGCTGCCGCATGCTTCTGTCTTGTCTCTAAATCTACGGTATGCTTCTCCGCAATAACCATCTGGGCCAAGGAACCTGCGTCAAATATCCGGTCAAGGAACTCCGCCAATAAAAGATGCACGGCCGTGTCCTCCGTGTCCACGCATATTGTATTAAACTCATATGCTTCCACTTTGGCAAAAGCGTCCGAATAATCATCCGTAGTTACCGTGGGATCCGTTCCTGCCGTAAAAGCCTTTTGAGACACGTTTTCCAGCATTGCCGCCTCTTTTCCTTCCACCGCCTGAACTTTAAACCTTTTCGAAGTTCCCAGCTCTTTCGCCAAGGCTGCCGCCTCTCCTTCCCCTGAAGCAAACTCCACTTTTTCATATTCTTTAATTCCGCTGTAAATGATGCACTCTTTCACGGTCAAATCCGTAAGCTTCTCACGAATGGTAACCGTAAACTCCTTTTTGCCTGGATAAAGTGCAGTAATTTTTACCGCCTCTGCTCCATCCGCATCATTTAAGACAATTTCTGCCTGTGAGCCGCCTTTTCCTACACGGCAGGCAATAATCGTCTTTGCACCACCTCGAATGGCCTCTTTCATTGCATCCGTTGTACCCTCGGTACCAAAAATGGATTCATAGCTTTCCCCATTTTCAACGTTCAGCTCCAGGCATGAACAAAGCGGTCCAAAATCCGACTTGAAAACAACGGCGGTAACGCCATTAATGATTCCGGAATATGCATTTTTTTCTTTCTTCTGAATGTTGAAATAAGAACCAGGTCTTACTTTCTGCTCACCTACAACAAATGTTCCCGCCATATCTACTTAACCTCCTTCTTCCGAAACTTTTCTACCAGTTCCTTTGCTCTGGAAAGCGTACAAGACTGAACGCCAGCTTCCCTCAGTGCCGCCAGAACGCACTCCCGTCTTGCTTTAAACAATACAGACGCATTATCTGCCAACTCAGAAGCCGTATAAACAGATTCCGTCTTCTTTGGTGCCGTCCGCTCTTCCTGTGCCGCTTTCATTTCATTTGGTACATTTCCTTTGTTCGCAGCCATCTTCATCCTCCTTATATATAATTTCCCTTGGCCCCCTGTAAGGAATGAGGCTTTGCCTTATACCTCAGTAGGCCATATTGTACTGTTGCAAAAATCTGACCGCTTTTTAAATAATCAGACTGATAATCCGCCTGAAGCCGCTTAATGAACATAGGCGATTTATCCAGCATAATAATTTCCCCATCTAGAGACATTTGATTTGCAATGGCTGCCGCCATCTTCATCCTCTTCTCGCTGTCAGGGCATAAAACATGGACCGCAATTCTGCCGTCCATCCATACAACCGTATTTGTTTCCCTGTTCTTTTCAACAGCCAATAGCCGACAATAGATAACAGGCTTTTTTACAGATGCTTCCGTAATTTCTTCCATCCTGTCCAGTCCAATAACCACACATTCCGGATATAACTCTTTCACGTAGCTATTGAGCGCTGCTATTGGATCTGGATCTGTAGTTTCCTGACAAGAGTACTCCAATATATCAAACCGGATCTCACTGCCAATTATCAGATCATGTTCCTCCAGCGTAAAGGCATCTGTCCGGGACCATGTAAAAGCATATGGCGGACCGCCATCTGGTTTTAACAGCACGTCTCGAAGGCATCCCTTTATCTCTTTCTCAATCTCTTCTGGTTCCACCTCAACCGCATTCTGACAAAGCAAATCCACTGACAGGGTTCCTATACTTTTTCGTTCCTGATTTGCCTGCATGTCAAAGCTATAGACCACATTGGGATACTGATTCTTTCCAACCCATCCCGGCTGGTTATCCTCCGGAGCCTGGGGGAAAAAGATAGCTGGAAGACCGTCATATAGCGTAAGATGCCGTATCAGTCCCTCCGCCTCTGAAAACCGCTTATAAATCAATTCTTCCAAGTTCATCTTTCCCCTCCGTTCCCGGTTTTTCTTCTGAATCTGCACGGTATTCGAACACCTGCGACATATCTTGAGACCAACGTATTTCCCACTGTCCTGCCGCCGCTTCTTCAACAGGGATATGAAAATGATTGGTTACGTTCCCTATGCCCGGGTGATACTGTATGGTCAAATTCTTTTCGGTAGCTGATGTAACAAATCCAGCTCTGCCAGAATCCCATGTATAGTGCTTTGCATAAACAAGATATCCTAGCTGTATCTGGGATAATTCATATATCACTTCTGATTTTTCCGTCAGCAGCACTTATTCACCTCCATTCACCTCCTACGAAAATGGTTCACTATATATCTTTTTGATTTCAGGCATAGCTTTTTCTTTGATCTGCTCAGCGAAAGGGCGTGGAGCCATCTTAGATGTACCGTTCTCCAACATAGATGCATACTCTTCCTGGCTTTCTAACTCAGCAAGAACCTCAATGCCATTACCCGAAGTGTTTCCCCGTTTTACCTGTCCATTCCAGTGCAAACGCAGGTTTCCGGTCTGTCTGGCCGGCGGTTCTCCAGGTGCAGAGGCCACATAAGTCGCCCTTTTTGTAAATGGTTTCCGATAAACCTTACCGCTTCTTTGCCCTTTCAGGACCTCCAACTCAGCATTACGAAGAGCATTCACCGCCCGGACACCTCTGGACAGCACCTTCCGGTTTACATCCTCCATCTGCCCCTTAATCGTTGCTCGTACAGCACTCCCCACATTGCCAATCTGTGTTGAATCTATCCACAGCTTCACTTCAAATCACGCCTTTCCTCCGCATAATACAATGTGGAAAGCCCCAACATTCCCGTATCATCAACATCCACAATGTAAAATACTCTGTTTCCAAGAACCAGTTTATCCGTTCGCTTTGCCATCGGCGGACCGCTCTGGACTATGGTATGCGTAACTATATGTTCTGGGAGACTATGGGCTTTTCTTTCCTCATCCGAAGCCTCTGCAAGACATCCCCGGAACATCCTGCTTCCATCCCCGGAATGTCCTACTGCAGGTCTACCGGTTCTGGTAATGGTCTGTGTGCTTGTTTCAATTACAAAATCTTTAAAAAGATTCCCAGGCCTTAAATACATCATCCTCGTATTTACCATCTATGGACCTGCCCTTTCGTTTTGGTGCATACCAGTGTAAAAATATGGTGGCTTATTATTTTTTCCTCCACCAATCCTTGGCATGCTGCATGATTCAGCTTCAACTTCTTTCTTTAGCTTCTCATAATCCTCTCTCCAGAGCTTTGCCCTGTCATTCATGGACAAAGTAAGGGGACCTGTTTTGGTATCAACCTCATAAGCAAAGCGACGACACAGGCTTTCCAAAAGCATGAGCTTCGCCTTTTTCCATGATTTCGGATACCTGTCAATTGCCGCCTGTATTTCTTCGTCAGTTAAAGCCGTGGTAGCCGCCCCTCCGTCCGTCATTACGTCGCCTAGTTCAAACCTCATGCGGTCCATGCCTGGTTCATTAATATTTGCCGGACTATATGTATAGGTTCCACCTGCCACTAGGTATCAGCCCCCTCCGTATTGGTGCCTGTGGTTGCGTTATCGGTGCTGGCTTCGTTTGAATCTCCATTAGTGGAGAATAATTGGTCTGCACGTTCTTTCGCCGCATTTTTGATGGTTTTACGGCTGTCCGATGCATGGAGAAGTATCAGGACATTCTCGGATTTTACCCCTGCAATCGCCTCAGCCCCGTCCGTGGCATTCATCTGCATAATGCTGAATATCTGCTGGATTTCCTCCGGAGTTGCCGGAACCGCTGTCTGTTGTTCATTATCGCCGTCAGAATCTCCTTTTACCGGAATAATCACAGTGCCCTCGGACAAAAAACCTTCCTTCTGCTTCTGCTCCATTTCCAGAACTGTATTGTTTACTGCCTCGTCAACTGCCTCAACAAGCATTTTTTCTACCTGCTCCTGTGTAAAAAGGGTGCCAAGCTCTCCAGCTGGTACCCTTTCCGTATCATTTGCAACGGTAATGACTCCCATTTTTTCCTGCAGCCTGGCGTCCACCACAAGGTTTTCTGGTATTTTATCACCGATATAAAACTTCTGGCCACCGAAGCTACAGGGCTTATTCGCAATCAATCTCATGGTGCTCCCTCCTTACACTGCATCCACAAAGAACATAGCCAGATCGTCTGCTGTCTTTTTCATATCTGCAGCCATAAGGCCTTCAATGAACTCAGAGTGTGTGCCATGCTCTCCCAGATAGCTCAGGATCGGAAGGATATTTCCATTCCCCAGCATATCCCATGTGAAGATATAGCCAGCAGAAGGCTCGTCAATGGACGGTGTATCTGTCGCATAAGCCAACATGAAAGCATTAGGATCGCCAATGTACTCCATCTTTGCGTCCTGCCCCAGCCCTGCCTTATTCATGATAGACCTCTGCACCGTGATTCTGTCGATCTCAAAAAGCTGTGCTAGTACATTCAGAGTAACAGATGCCGGATTCGCAGTAGAGCCGCCGTATTTCACACGCTCCAGGATAGCCGGGTGTTTCTTCAATGCGTTAAACACATTGACGCCCAGGGCCATCCTGTTCGGCGTGCGTCCGGTACTCTCTTCCATGACTGTTTTCTGATCGTCAACGAAAGCTACCGGGTCTGAGTTGCCATTGCTGAACTTGATAAACTGTTCGGATGTGGGAGTAGTGGAGTCTACGCCTGTATATTCCTGTGTCCATATGCCCTTTTTGAAGAACTTGCGGGCAAACATGGAATCCTGATGGATGTTCAGCTGCCCGGCCATAGTCTTAGCTCTCTGCTGTTTCGGATCTGCCGTCCTCGGCCCCATTCTCCGGTTGAGGTCGGTCTGCCTAATCTGATCGATACCCATAATCATCTGATCCACCAAGCAGGCATAAGTATCTGTATGTTCAGAAAGTACTGCCGGATCAACCTTGCCGTATGCCGGTTTTCTGTGCCAGTTGTCACGCAGCAAATCCTCCTTGTCGAAAATATAATAATTATCAGAGGACAGCGTAACAGGGCAAATCGGGAAAACCGTCTTTGCAAAACTATTTGTGTCACTCTGATAATACGCTAGTGCTACATTGGACAGCGCCGTATGCGGTCTGAAAACACCCTTTGCGATATCCGCCTGGATGCCTGCTGCTGTTCTTTTAGCCATAATTCTTTACCTCCTAATTCTTCTGATACTTGGCAATCTGCACTCTGCAGTATTCATCTTTCTTGACTGCTGAAAGTGCGATACCCACTACATAGTTACCGGCTTCAGCTTTCACAGCCAAGCCGTTAGATGCCGTAACTTCCTCGCCTTTGGCAATATCGCCACCCGCCAGGATATAACCGATGTCTTTAATCTGGATGTCAACATCATCACTGGCATTTACCTTTCCAGACTCTACGCCGGAAATATCATTGACTCCCGCTTCGATCAACGAAATTCCTACCAACACCGCAGAACCATCCGCTGCCAAAACAACATTGCCGTCCTCGTCGTATGACATGATACGATTTCTTGCATCAGAAATATTCGCTCCGGCCTGCTCCACAATGGTCACACTCTGGTTGATCTGCACTCCGTTAAAATTTCTGTTTCTGCCTTCCATATTCTTATAATCCTCCTTTCTTAGAATCCTGCCTCTTCCTCATATTCGTCCATCAGCTCAGGATGATTTTCCCACGCCTTTGCCACCGCTGCTGTATAGTCCAGGGAAGAATCCTTCTCCATGTAGCCCTTAGCGATAGTATCTACCTTTGCTTCGACTGCCCCTGCAGCACTGGAACCGTGGCCGGATTTTCCAATCTCGGAAAATGCACCGGACTTTTCAACTGTAGCTACTGCCTGGTCCAGTACGGCAATCATATCATCATAAGAAGTACCACCCACTCCTTTGAGACTTTTCAGCAAAGGCACCAGTTCTTCCGGTTTCTTTCCGATAATCTCATATTTTTTTGCAATATTGGTGAGCTCCTTGGTTTCCGCATCTTCCCGATATTTCTTTAAGCTCTCCAGTTCCGCCTTTACTGCCGGGTGAAGACCTTTATAAACATCCGTCCCTGATTCAGCAGGTTCAACTGCAGATATCGCCACTGTGGGCGCTGACACGACTGATTTTGTTATGACCGGCTCCGCCGCCTGTACTGATGGTTCGGGCCCTTCCATTTCGATTCCATCCGCTGCTCCCTCTTCTGTCCCATAGCGCTTTTCGATTGATTCTAAAAACGCCGCCTCTGCAGGTGTCAGCTTGCTTTTGTCAATTCTCATCTCTTGCTCTCCTTTCGGTTCATTGTCAATTGTTTTTTCTACTACAACGGCTGATTTTTCGATAGTTTCTGTAAGCCTGTCTCTCGCAGACTTAATAACTTCCATCTCAAACTCCGTTATATCTTTCTTTTTGCTCACAACGTTGGATATCTTGCCATTAGACCACTGCTTGATACATTCCTGCACCACCGCATGAAATTCCTCCAAGCTCTCCATCATTGCTGTTGATGCATTTACATTATCCAAATCCTCATCGTTGAGAATCGAACACAAAGACGATTGCAGTGCATAACATATGTCCCAGATTTCATCAGCGATTTTGCTGTTTCTGGCCTGATTAAACCGTTCATTGAAACTGACTGCACCGCCTTTCTGGATTTCTTCTACCGCAGTGTCAATTTCGTCCTGATTCAGTCCGGCAGCCTTTCCAATAAAGCCAAGCAGCCTATTCCATATGCCGCCATTTCCATTGTCACTCACTGGTGGAGCGCCCATGTTTTTCCCCTTAAACAGCTTAATATCCGCATCCGGATTAGCACCTGCATCAACAAAATCCACTTTCTTAACTGTAAGATTCTTTAATTTAGTTGCCATTCTTGCCCTCCTTTCCTTTGGTTATATAAAACAAAAAGCACCCATTGCTGGATGCCCCTTGAATTACCATGAATATAAAATTGTATGATGCTGCCCATGCTCTTTTGACTGTCAAAAATGTAGTATTATAAAGCTTATCATGCTGAAATCCTCATTACATTCCTCAATTCTTTGCCTCATTGAGCAGACTATTGATATTTTCCTGAAGATATTCCGAAACTTTAATATACCCTTCTGTATTGCTTTTTTCATCAAATCCCCTACAAGTAACCCTTGCCGGATATACCCTCTGCACCACTCCATCTTCAATTTCATATACTATAGCCCATCCAAATAAATGCAGGATGGAATTAACAAGCCACAATAACCCGGTTCTCCTAAACTCATTCCAGTTTTTTTCATTTACATTACTCATCATCCACCTCAATCCTCTGGGCCTCTCCCTCAATCGAAAACATGGAATAGGTCCCATCTTTTACCTTTTCCCAGACATCCTTATCCAGCACCTTGAACCCAATCCACCAGCCAATCGGAAGCGTGCCTGCCGGAATGCCTATAGCCTGCAACTTTTCTTCTGTAAATACAACACTCTCAATAAGAACAGCGGTGCCGCCTCTTTCGTGCATTTCACCGCCCTCTCGGTACAATTCAACAAAATCATACGCCGCCCGTTCCAGTTCGTCTGGCTCTACAATATCCTTCTGCCAATCCTCAATCAGCTCTCCATCAACACGCATAGAAACGCTCGCCCATCCAAAGGCCAGCATCTTATCATCATCAGCCTTCATAATCTTAAACCGGCTTTTAACGATATGTTCCTGCTCTCCCTCTTCTGCTATACTTACATCCAGCTTTTCTTCCGCTTTACAAATCAGATCTGAAAATTTATACATTTAATCATCCTCTCTCCTGTCTGACTGCACAAAAAAGGAGCCGCCTAAAGCAACTCCTGCGAATCCATATATTCAACTCTCCTCCCACTTTTTAATGGGCTCAAAACCATACTCTTTAAGTAGCTCATTGAGACGGCGCTTATACTCTTTTGAAACCTGCTGCAGCTCCGGATTGTCGTAATTGGTATCAAGTCCAGGCTTCAATTTTCCTTCTTTTTTCAGTTTCTCCATTATCGCCCAAGACTGTTCTACAGACCATTGAATAATCTCTGCCTTTTTTGCTTCCGCTTCCGCTTTCTGCTCATCTGTCAAGCCGTTCCATATCTCATGTATTTCTTCATGCGTCACCGTTTCCACCTCCGGTATCCAATGCCAAATCTTTGCGCAGTATCAATCACATATTCATGCCTTGCTAAATCCCCATCTGATTTCATCAATTCTTCCAATGTTGCATGAAGATCTACCTCAAAATATTCCCTCGAAAGCTCATAAATATATCTTTCATCAATCCCACGCAATACCTTTAAATCATTTTCCAGGAAAAAGGTAATATCCTGATCACTAAAAGAATACTCATTCACTGAATCCAATGGATGGTTGTGGGTAACACTTGCCCCACTTAATTCTATCCCTAAATCCGAACTCAGCAATACAGAATTTTTATCACCAGAGCACTGCCATATAAGTCCTGCCTTTGTTATGATAACTGCGTTTTCAACACTGCTTTGCACAATCTTTAATTCGTATTCTTCTAATGTAGATTTTACCACATCATCAGATGCATTTTCAAGAGCTCCTAAATATACCGGTTCCGCAACCTCTTCAAGCTCTTCTTGTGCACGGCTCATTTCCTGCACTTCCGGATGGAAAACAGGAGGCTCTACTTCTATGTATTCCACTGCACACGCACATCTTGGATGTGCTGGCGGCATAAGGTGATGACCTGGGAAAAGAATCCTTCCTGTAATATCAAATTCGGCATCCATGTCAATCTCAACACCATTTAGCGAATTACAAACACCACATACCGCATCATCCCCCAAAGTGCTCCATCTTTTTCTCATTACTCCAAGGTATCCTGCTGCCTGAGCCTGCCTTATCCCTTCGTCAGCTCCCCTGTTATATGCAAAGGCACTTTCTGTTTGAGCTATGGTCATAGCCCTTGCTCTGTGCTTCCGCTCTGCATACTTTTGAGTGGCATCAAGAGCTTTCCTCCGAATGCTTTCTAACTTCATTCGTGGATGATCTTTTTTTAGGTTTGCTACTATATTGTCATAAAATCTAGCTGCTGCTTTTGCATCACCTTCTGTTAATCCAATGCATGGACGAATAAGTCTTGACAATTCATCAACCGTATGACCGTCTTTCATCTTTTTTGTTAGAAGGGCTGCTATAGCGTTTTTCTGCTCCTGGGTGCTTGCTGTGACAAATTCCGCACCTCGTTCTTTAATCCAATTAAGGATTCCTGAGGACTGGCTATTGAACTCAAAGGCTAAATTGTCAAGAATTGGCTGACCTTTGGAACCTGCTATAACCGCATCCATCCACATACCGCTTAATTGATTTGCTACCAATATAGAATAGTCCTGAGACCAAAGCTGTAATGTTTCTTGGTCAACTGTGCCATCCTGTACAATCTGTCTTAATTCTTGGTAGGTAATTGCATCTTGCTGGTTTCCCCAGAAGCCGCAAAGGATCTCAACTGGTCCTCTGTAATTACTCTCCAAATATTCTTCAAGGCGATACAAAATTTCTTTGCTGTTTTTGGTTTTGGCTTTTCTTAACCGTTTCGGAGCAATCATCCGGAATCCCATGCATCAGCCTTCCTTCCTAGCCGCATCTTTGCTGCTTTTGTCTTTTCCTCCTGTATTTCTTCATCTTTTTCACTCGAATCGGTTCCTGCTGCTGTTTCTGGTTCTGGCGGTTGGTTCTGCTCCTGCTGCTCCTGCCGTGTCCGGTCAATTTCCCTGGTATCGGAGGTTCTTTCCGGAAGATGCCCTACCTGCCGGATATAATCTTCCAGACCATCATCCGGTACCAGAACACCTATCCCGGTCATATCCTTAATAAACGCTGCTACCTTTGTAATGTCCACATCCTCAATATCTCCATGGGTCATCTTGGGATATTCCGTGATTCCTGCAAAATGCTGGCCGTTAATATCTATTAACGATGGAATACCTTGGCTATTAAATGTCTCGCAAATAATGTCAAGGAATGCACCTATGGCAACCGCAAACAGTTCTGTCTTATCAGAACTAAGGGCCCAACTTCCGGTCTTATCATGTCCCAGAAAAATAAAATCCGCTAGTACCGTCATTGCAATTCGGGTATCATAGCGGTTTATGATTGCGTTGGTGTCAAACTGCCTGGTGCCTCCGGAGCTGAGCAGTTCCAGCTTATATCCAAACGGAAGAACAACTCCCTCCATTTCATCCCTGCGAATATTCTTAACCATCTTTTCCAGTCCTGCCACGATATCCTCATTCTGCGGAATATTCTCATCCCACAAATCCACACCCTCCGGTCCGTAAATTACCGGAAGTCCTGCCAAATCCCTCTCAATGCCAATACCCTCAATCTCCTGGATCCTTCGTTTAAAATACCAGGAGCGATAAGCATTTCTCAAAATACTCCTGCCTTCCGGATTGTTCTTTCGGCTTTTGGTTCGGAATAGCAATGCTTTTTCTATAGGAATTGTAAGCATCCCAAAATCTGGGGGTGGCTGCTGTGTCATGCCAAGTAAGTTATCCTCATTGTCATATTCCCACTGGTAAAGAGTTTCCTGTGCCCTTATAGGAAGTTTTTTCCAGCCTATCAAACCATCGCTATATTTACTTTTGGTACGAGGATCTTTCGTATTTCCCATACGCCGCTTATACACAATTTCATGAAAACTCCATCCATAAGTGAGGAAAGACAATATTTCTGATATGGTATCAATCCATGTGTCTTGCATGTCATTCATACAGCTTTCAACAAACTCGGCCGCTTCTCTATCCTTTGTCGTATCTCCACCTGGTTCAACATTCCATTTGCACTGCTTCACTAACATTTCGATTGCAAAGAGGATAGCTCCTACGACATCATCATTATCAGCCATTTCGCTATAGACCTCTGCTCCCTTTCTTCCTCTAAGCTGCGGAAGAAACTCTTCGTAAAAGGTTCCTCCGTACCGCCGTTGTCCTACACGACCAATTTCTTTGCTTTTCGCCATCTGTTCTCACCTCACTTTTTCCAATAACTACTCTTGCTTAGATTATCGCCTGTAGATGGCGCACTACCTGTATACCGCTTAATTTTTCCGAGATATGTTGATAATGCTATTGCATCCCCACGGTCTGGAGAGCTGACGTTTCGTTTCTTCATCTCCTTTTTACTCTCCAATTCTAATTTTCCATTAGAAGCCATAAAATACTTTCTTGTTGATAATTGAGCAATTGTTTCTGAATCATCTTCTATTTCTACTTGCTTCTTCTCTAACAGCTCTTTAAGCGTCGCCCATATATGAGTAGTCAAATTATTATAATGCTCTGCAGCATCCTTTCCTGCTTTTGTGTCCGTTTCAATCCGTTCTGCAGCATTAATAGGTATTACATACAGCCTATGTAAATTTTGTTCTCTTTTTACTTCCCTTAAACGATCTGTCACTCCACCTCCAAGCCCTGTATCATCAATATTTACATATATCCTTCCTTTATAGTCAGGAAATTCCTTTATTGTTTTACGATACAAGGAAACAATATCCCCAACTGTTTTCATTAGATCCTGCCCTCGCCTATGCTTGGCAAGTTCCAATTTCCCCCTATTATTGCGATAGATTACTGTTTCATCATCACCAAAACGGGCAACATCAACTCCAAATATAATATAAGGTGATCTTAAATCATCTGGAAGCTCATATGATCTGTTGCTGCATTGTTCACACAAAGATAATCCTATGAATACATCATCTTCCTGATTTGGGAATTCGCCAAACACACGAACCAAAACAACATTACTCTCTTTACCATATTTTCGTATAAGGGATTCAATATTATCTTTATTGGTTCTAGGACTATCTGCTGAGGATACTGTATGGCATCTATAAAGTGCTCTATCCGCATTAAAGGCATCATAAAATGTGCCGGATGTTCTTGTTGGGTTCCCACACATTAATAATTTGTTATTTTCACCAGATAATGTACCTAGTACTGCCTCCATAATCGGGTCCGCCACACCAGAAGCCTCATCCACAATGAATAACATATTATCCTCGTGGTAACCCTGCATATTCTCAGGCTTAGTAGCTGTCCGGGCAACGGCAAACCAGCGTTTTTCATTACCTACCATGTAGAGATAGGTCATATACTTTTTACAAATGTCCTAATTGCTTACTTTTCCAATAATTTTACGCCTTTAGCTGCATCTGTTTACACCACCATTGACACCAATTTTTCTTTTATGGCATAAAAATGCCTGCTGCCGGCCAATGCTTTCTCTCTGCCTGCAGCAGGCAACCCTCAGAACAAATTAGCAATTTTCTGTATCTCCTCATTCTTTATTTTGGGCAAAACATGGGTGTAAATATCCATTGTGGTCTTTATAGTGCTATGACCCAGAAGTTCCTGGACAACCTTTGGAGGAATGCCATTCTCCAGTGCCCTAGTTGCAAATGTGTGTCTCATGGTATGGCTTGAAAAGTGCTCAAACACAACTGGATCCCTTCCCTCTGCTTTTGCTTTCATCCTCTCGTCATGGTTTATCAGTTCAATAATCCGGTCAATGGCATTATATAAAACACTTCTTGAAAGCGGCCGGCCTACAGCTGTGCAAAACAGCAGATCTTCCAGGCCATTCACCTGCTTCCACTCTGGGCCTAATATCATACGGTATTTCATCTGTTCTTTTCGGTGTTCTTTCAGCTTTCTCGCCACATCAGGAAGCAAAGGAACTGTACGGATACTGCTCATTGTCTTAGTAGGCCCTTTTATGTATTCCTTGCCATCTACTTTGACAAGTGTACCCTCTATGCTGACTTCCAGATTTTTAAAATCAATGTTCTGCCACTGCAGGGCTTGTATCTCGCCTATCCGCATGCCTGTAGAAAATCCAAGGACAAAAATCAGCTCGTACTCACTCTCCTTTGCATATTCCAGGAACAATGTCTGCTCCTGCTCCGTTAATACCCTGTGTTCCCTTTTTGCCTTTCCGGATGGGGTAACCGTATTTTCTACTGGATTCCGCATAATCATGTCATTCCTGTATGCCTGCTTGAACATCTGGCTCACAACATTCTTGACCCTTTTTATAAAGTCTGAAGAATACTCCTGCTTTTTCATTTTATTGAGCAGCATCTGGATATGCTCGGTCCTTACATCCTGCATTTTCATGTGCCCTATCTCCGGCTTTATGTGGTATTTATACATGCTGCCTACATGGGCCAAGGTATTCTCCCTCATGCTGTTAGCTGCATATTCCTCCTTCCATACCTTAAACCATGAATCTACCGTCACTTTGTCCGGCTTAGCAAATATTCCGTGATCCATTTCATATTTTGCATCCCGAAGCTTTTTCTGTATTTCCTTCAGGTCCTTGCTATAAATTGAGTGACGCTTTCCGTTAAATGTATATCTCGCCTGGTACCTGCCATCCTTACGCAGTGAAATCCCCGGCGGCAATTGCTTCTTTCTGTCCTCTGCCATGTTCTCCAGCTCCTTTCTGTTACGCAAAGAGGCAGCAGGAGCCGCCTCAATCCATATTCAATTTTTATTGTGAATGTACTAAAATCCAGTTATAATACAAGTGCTTTGGTGTACCTTATCATGCGCCTTAGCTCCTACTGGCTCCCCCATGTTGCAGCATGGTGGGAGCCTTTTTTCTTATGCCCTCCTTTCTGCCGTATGACCTCTAATTTGTCCCACAGGGCTGTTTTCTGCCCTCTATGATAATATATACCTGCCTTTCTATCTTTCGCCCCAAAACAAGCCATTCTGGGAACTGCTGAACCATCTCCTTTCCTACTATTGCTCCTGCCGGTTCTGTTTTGTACACCATTCATCAAACCGGAGACGGTCAACAAGGAGCCGATCCCCAATATGAACTGTTGCACAAATTTCCTTTGCCAATTTCCTTGCCATCCCATCACCAATGTCTCCAGCATATTCCCGAAAATCTTTAATGCTTAACAGCCTCCTCTCTGTCAGCGGTATGTGTTCTTCCTGCCGCCCTATGCTCATGAATCCTTCCGCTTTCCGCAATTCATACCATGCCGCCGGAACCTTGCCCGATACTACCAACTTACCGGATGATTGTAACTCCTTATGCAGTTTCTTCACCAATTCTACAGCCTCCCTCTCGCTGATGGAGAGGTCAGAGGCTATATCTGTGGCTGTGTAAAACACCTTATGTTCCTCCATTTCTTTCATCCCCATTTCCTACATACCTTCCGGCTGTTATCGTTAATTTCTCCTATTCGCCGCATCTATCTGAATGGGCTTTCCCTGTAATGCCAGCCTTTCACGTGCCCATCATCCGCAAACGCATGACAACACCCTCAAGCCGTTCAGACCTGTCTGCCAGATATTCTTTTAAGATTTCCAGGGAATTCCCTATGCATTCCGACCTTGTCTCATTATATGCACTTATTGTCAGCGCATCCAGCATACTCTCCATCATTACCATGTCTGTTTGTATTGCGTCTATCTCTTTAATAAGGGCGCTCATATCCCGACACCCCCGTTCAACCCTTCCATGCATAACCGCATGGCCGTATGGAATCCAAGACGGAAGCCTGTTTCCTCTCTCTCGTTCCCAAAATCCTAAGCCCGGTTCTCCACATCGTTCCTTTTATTGACAGGCGCACCCCCTGCCACGCTTCCCAGCGCTTCCGTAAATGCTTCCCATGATTCCTTTTCCCCCGCAGTTTTAACCATATGGAATCCCAGCAGCTCATATACCTCTGAATTGTGGATAGCTCCGATCAGATCACTCTTCGCCTGTGCCTCCCTGGTCTTTTTAAATAACTCATGCCGCTCCATCTTATACCATTCCTCCATTCCATGCCTCATTTATGCTTTCTTCCATTACCTCAAATATCCTTGACACTTCATTTGCACGTGCCGGCCTTCCGGAAGAAATCAAATTTCTTGCAGATTCCATGTACCCAATTGCATATGCCAATATGCTCCTCTGGCTCATTTCATCAAGTGATGCAAACTTATCATCTGCTGTCTGAATCCTTCTATGCTGCTTTTCAGCCTGTCTGCTTCTCCTGCTGCCAAACTCTGCAATACTGACAATCTGGCAGCAGTTTGCGTTTGAAACCGCTTCTGTGCTCTGCATTTCTATAATACCTCCATTCTCTGCTAATTCTTTTTTCTTGCGGCCCCTCCAATCATCTGCTATAATCGGTACTGGCCGGTTCATGTGGCGTGTTCCTGGCTGTTGCCCCTATCGGAGTTACCGGCTTCGATAAGGGCGTTTCTATTATGAAATCGTAAACCGCCGGCTGGCCGTCTGCTTTGTGAACTGGCTGTAAAGGCTGCCGTACTGCTCTTTGAACTTCTTGGTGTCAAACCGGCTGGAGAGAACGCTGGTAAACCGGATAATGAAGATACCGGCCTGCATCTCCTCAACACCCTTGGTCTCCATGTCCTTTTTGATTTCCTCCTGTAATGCGTTGATTTGCGCCTCCAGTTCCTTTTTCTGCTCTTCCAGTACCTTCAACTTTCTTATCCTGTTTTCAATCGCTCTTTCACCCATGTGATTATCTCCTTTCATGCAACCCCATGAGCATCTTCCTGGCTATTGATTCCGTAATCGTTCACTCACAGGTATATGGCTCATGGTTTTGGGGGCTTTCGGCTTTCCCGGTTGCTTTAGTTGTGTATTTTGTTTTGTTATGGTTTCATTATACACCCTACCGCAACAAATGTCAACACTATTTTAAAACTTTTTATTCATTTTTAAATATTTTTACACTCTATTGAAACTTTTAAAATTGTGTGTTATACTATTATCAAAATTCAACAAAGGATGGTGATAGTATGGCAGATGTAAACATTAGAAATGAAATAAAAGCTGAGATTGCAAAATCCGGATGGACCTTAACTGATATCGTAAAAGAAATGAATCTATTGCATCCAGAAGAAACCACTACATCACAGAATATCTCTAATAAACTCACTCGTGGAACACTAAAATATTCAGAGGCTTTGGAGATAGCTGCTATAATTGGTAAACGAATCTCATGGGTTCCTGCCAATGCCGAAGAATAGGAGGAACACTATGGATATTAAAAACCGTTACAGCATCGAGCTGGACGAAATACGCAACTACCTGGTCGATCTGGAGAACGGCCGTATTTATGAGCTTACCAGAACGCCTGGTACCGCTTCATGCGCTACGCTAGCAAAGCACCTGAGAGACAATCTCAATGCCTTGCTGAACAAAATTGAGAAAGATGAACCCAGTGTTGCTGAAATAGTGGCTGAATCCTCCCAGAAGATGTAGCCTGCTACCATCCCTCAACTATCCACTGTCAATTGGCAGCAAGTTCAGCGGATGAATACAACATGTGCAAACACATACAATAACCAGGAAAGGAAGTGTTTACTATGCCCAAACGCTTAACCGGCTCTGCTGGTACTGGAAAGAAAATCATGCAGAACCAAAACCTTTTCAAATATACTTACACTGGATCCGAACAGTCAGGCACCAATTTGCTCTACAAATTTGACTGGTCTTTTGATAATTACCAATCTGGAAATATCAGCATAAAGATCAGACCTGATGGCACAATAGACGAATCCTCACTTATAAACTGCCGTCAGAATCCCAGAGAGTTCTCACGTCCGCTGGGCGCATACAACGACCGCAGTCTTTATAATGTTTTTCGGATGATATTGGATCACCAACACATCAGTAATAAATAAGCCGCACAACGAAAGGAAGTGTTACTATGGCACCAGTACTGGCAAAAGAAAAGCTTTATAGCATTGATGATATCTACAGCCTGCCAGAGGGCAGCAGGGCCGAACTAATTGACGGTCAGATTTATTATATGGCACCTCCTAGCACCAATCACCAAAGAATATTGTCTTTTCTGCATCTGGAAATAGGAAATTACATTCGAGCAAAAAATGGGGAATGCGAGGTCTTTCCTGCACCTTTTGCCGTTTTCCTTTTTGCAGATGATTCCAAATATCTGGAGCCGGATATCTCTGTGGTCTGTGATAAGCATAAACTGAATGACCACGGATGCAGCGGCGCTCCTGACTGGATTATAGAAATCGTTTCCTCTGGCAGCAGGCGAATGGATTATTATACAAAATTATCCCTATACCGCTCTGCCAACGTGAGAGAATACTGGATAGTAGATCCCATGAAACAAACTATTCTGGTCTACGATATGGAACATGATTCTGCTCCTGCTATTTACTCATTTACCGATAACATCAATGTCAATATTTATAATGACTTATGGATTGATTTCCAGAAACTGGATTTGTAACCCGGCAGCAGGCTTCTCCATTTTATTACCCAAAAGAAAAGGCATGTGCTCCACTGCATATGCCTTTCGTACTGCCTATGTAATTGTTTGCCTACATCTCTATTGCTCTTTCATTTGCTCTTCTAACCACTGTTCAAAATCGCCATCTGGATTCCATTCTAAATATACTATTTCCATATTTTCATGAACAATTTGTGTATTAGGATGATTTTTTCCAAGCCTAAACATCAAAACACTATATGATTTAAATAAACAAGCTAATGCAACTTTATACTGCCTTTGTCTAAAATACTCTCCTGCCAGATTATTATAGCTCTGAGCAGTATCCGGATGGCCCTCTCCTAGCACCCTTTTTTGTATCCATAAGCTCTTTTTATAGAGTTCTTGCGCCTTTTTGTACTCTCCCTGCATCCCATACACATATGCCAGATTATTATAGCTCGTAGCTATATTGGGATGCTTCTCTCCCAGCACTTTTTCCCTTATTCGCAGGCTCTTTTCAAATAGT
>NZ_JAYMNS010000038.1:0-36750 GCF_036941035.1 Candidatus Merdisoma sp. JLR.KK006
AACCCAACAAACTTATTGGCAATTTTATAAGCCGCTTCCGATATCTTCCTCCCGCTTCTTCCCGGCAGGTTCATGCTTCTTCCCATGATTCCCCATTTCAATTCATAATACAGCCGGCGATCCCTCTTTTTCAGATATTTCCAGAGTTCATACTTTTTCTCCAGATTTTCCTTTGTGCCGGAACGGATAGCAATAATAGATGACACCACCATAATGATCTCAAGATAATTCTTCATATAGTGCCGCAGCTTTCGGTTTGGAATCTGTCTGGCATCTGTAAGCTTATAGTCATCAATCATAATGTAATTCACCTTCAGCTGCTGATCCAGACGGCTTATCATCACTTTCTCGTTGACAGACTGATCTTCACGCCCGATATAATAGCGGTAAAAGTTCACATTCATATAATACAGATACTTTACATAGGGCAATGGATGATATACAAAAATATTATCCACATAAAAGGTATGCTTCGGCAATTCCAATTGGCACTCCCGCAAAAGCTTGGTCCGGTAAATCACAGAATGCATCAGAATATACTGTCCCTTATGGAGAAACTTTACATCATCCCATGTAAATACCCGATCCTGGGGAAATGCCGAGCGGTAGCTCATAACCTTTTTCCGCTTCTGCCCTTCTTTCTCATACACAAAGTTGCTGATCAGCATATCCACCAGAGGACTTGCTCCTGCCAGATTCTCCAGCGCTTTCAGAATCTCCTTATAGGCGGAAATGGATACCCAGTCATCGCTGTCCACTACCTTGAAATACAGGCCCGTGGCATTGCGAAGTCCTGTATTTACAGCCTCACCATGACCTCCGTTCACCTGATGAACCGCTTTGATAATTGTGGGATATTTTTCCGCATACTCATCCGCAATAGCAGCCGTTCCGTCCGTAGAACCATCATCTACAATAATAATCTCCACTTCCTCGCCGCCTACCAGCAGAGAATGAATACAGTTTCGCATATAGTTTTCCGAATTATAGCAGGGAATTGCAATTGATAACAGCTTCATGTCGTCCTCCTAAATGTCTATTTGATGTCATTGTCATGAATTCGCCAGACTTCTGGCCAGTGCTATGGCTTTTGCCGCCATGGCATCTATATTATAATATTTATATTCCGCAAGCCGTCCCAATAGATGAAAGTCATAAAATTGTTCCGTAAGGGCCGCATATTTCTCATACAGCTTATTATTTTCCGGATTCATAATTGCATAATAGGGAATCTCTCCCTCCGCTCCTGTGTAAGCAAAGGGATACTCCCGAACAATGGTGGTTCCCTCCGTTTTCTGTCCTGTCAGGTGCTTAAATTCCGTAATTCTGGTAAAATCTTCACTTACCGTATAATTAACTACACTGTGCCCCTGATAATCAGGAATGTTCAAATGCTCAAAGTCAAAACGCAGAGAGCGGTAAGGCAGACGTCCGAAGCGGCATCCAAAAAGCTCATCAACAGGTCCCGTATATATGATACTGCCTGTAAATTCCTCTCCATGAAGCAGAACTTTTCCCGTTTCCTCGGAAAGCTCCAGTACTTCCCTTGCATCCACTCCTATCCGCACCTCAATCAGAGGATGATCCAGCATTTTTTCAAACATAGGAGTGTAACCGTCAAGGGGCATTCCCTGATATTTATCTCCAAAATACCGGTTGTCATGGGAGATTACCACCGGTACCCGGCCTGTTACCGCAGGGTCGATCTCCTCGGGCTTCTGTCCCCACTGCTTCATGGTATACCGCAGGAAAATATTTTCATAAACATAATCAGCAATCGCCTGAATCTCCGGGTCCTGCTGCTGACGCAGCTTCAAGATAGGCACACGGGCTCCTTCTCCAAAAGTGTCCGTCAGCTTTTTTTCCAGCGCCGCAGCCTTTTCCTCACCATAAACCTGTTTTAAAGTGTTCAGGTTAAACGGCACCGGTATCAGTTCCCCGTCCACCTTTGCCACTACTTCATGCCCAAACGCATACCAGTCGGTAAAGCGGGAAAGCCAGGCATAAACCTCCTCATCATTTGTATGGAAAATATGGGGGCCATAACGATGAATCAGAACTCCATAGTGATCCTCCTCATCATAGCAGTTGCCGCCTATATGAGCCTTTTTCTCCAGCACCAGTACGGATTTTTCCTGTTCCTCCGCCAGTATTCTTGCGGCTGCCGCCCCGGCAATTCCGGAACCGATTACGATTGCATCATACATTTTTCTCACCTCTATGCTCTTTTTGTACCTCTTTTTATAATTTCGTCTTACATGCTTTTAAAAACAATGTTTAAAATACTCCGTATAAGCACTAAATGCCGCAGGAATAGAATAAGTCTCCTCCATCTGTGCTTTCTCCACAAAGAAAAAGCCTTCCGGTTCCTGATCCGGCTCCTCTATCTTCACTGCAAAGCCGGCCATATGCCATTCGATGTGGCTGAAAATATGTTTTGCCTCCGGAAGAGGCTGTATTCGGATAGGTGACAGGCCAAGACCCTTCACATACTCCAAAACCTTTTCGCTGTCATACTGTCCCTCCAGATTGGGCAGTTCATATAAGCCGGCCAAAAGCCCTTTTGGAGGGCGCTTCTTTAATGCTGCTTTATTGTCCGAAAGCAGTACCAACACTGTCCGCTTTTCAATACGGCGCTTTTTCGGCGGCGTCTTTTTGGGCAATTCCAGTTCCACATTGTCCCCATGGGCTTTGCACAACTCTTTTAAAGGACATTCCCCGCATTTGGGTTCCCCATTCGGCACACATACAATGGCCCCAAGTTCAATAAGAGATTGGTTAAAATCGCCTGCCCGTTCTTTTGGAATCACTGCCTGTATCTGCTCCTCCATTTTTCGGCGGACAGACTGCTTCATAATGTCCTCATAGCTTTTCTGAACTCTCGACAGGACCCGAAGCACATTGCCGTCTACCGCCGGCCTTGGGATACCGAAAGCAATGGAAGCTATTGCGCCTGCCGTATAGCTTCCGATTCCCGGAAGCTCCCGGATCCTGTCATAGTCCGGGGGCATCTCTCCGCCGTGCTCCTTGAGCAGTTCTTTTGCCGCTTTCTGCATATTACGTACACGATTATAGTAGCCTAAGCCCTCCCACAGCTTCATAAGCCGATCCTCCGGGGCATTTGCCAAATCACGAATGGACGGCAGTTCCCTCAGGAACCTTTCAAAATATGGCTTTACTGCCTCCACACGGGTCTGCTGCAGCATAATTTCCGATACCCACACACGGTATGGTGTGGGCTCTTCTCTCCAGGGAAGTACCCGGGCATGTCCATCATACCATTTCAGAAGCGGATTCACTATCTCTTTCAAAGTCTCCATCTACAATCGAACCTCAACTTCCTGATCTATCACAAGTGTATCCGGCTCCACCACACAATCTCTGGCAAAGATACCTACGCCTTCTGCCGCCGCCTTTCTAAGAGCCTTTCCAAAGGCCGGATGGGTTCGGTCATTGGGCTCCATAAAGTGTACATTTTTCATTTGAATCACAAAAAATATATAAGCCTCATAACCTGCTTTCTTACATTCTATTAATTCCTGAATATGCTTAACGCCCCGTTCAGTGGGCGCATCCGGAAAGCGAACGATTCCTTCTTCCTCCAGAGTAACTCCTTTCACTTCCATGAAAATCTTCCGCTGGCCATCTTCAATGTAAAAATCAAATCTGGAATTCCCATAACGGCATTCCGGCCGTATCATGGCATCCGGGCTGCAAAAATCTCCTGTCCGCAGCCATTCTGCCGTCACACGGTTAGGCGCCTGAGAATCCATATTAATAAGCCTGTCCCCTTTTTTTACCGCTATCAGATCAAGGGGGGTCTTTCTCTCCGGATTAGACTGCCGCTGCACATAGATCTCCGCCGCCGGCAGCAACAGCTCCCGACAGCGGCCCGTATTTTTTACATGACAAATCTCTCGCCCTCCTGCCGTCTGCACATAGGCTACAAAGCGATTTGGACGCTCCAGGAAAGCTGCTTTCTCCATATGTTCATACTTCATAGTATTTTACAATCTGCCTGTAACTATGCTAACGCAGATTTCTTAACTTCCTTCTATATTTTTATTAAGATTCCGTAAAACATTTGGAATACCCAATGTATTTTAACATAAATTCTAAGATTTTCCTAGTGTATCTAAGCTTTATGTTTTCATACGTTTTTATAATATTTTTAATTGCTGATGTATATGCTAACTGTTTTGGAACGCCTGAATGGTTCTCTTTCCCACAATTCCATCCACCGCAACTCCAAAATGCGCCTGTGCTGTTTTTACAGCCTTCTCCGTAGCTTTCCCGAAAATTCCGTCAATATTATTGTTTCCTTTGGCATTTTTACCCGGCAGGAATTTTAGACGAATCAAATGATGTTGAACCCATTTAATATCTTCTCCATACAATGGTATCGATTTAAGGCTCAAAAGTCTTTGGGGAATCGGATATGGATTTTTTTGTTTATTGCCATTGTTTATTGCCAAATCTCCATACCATAGATTCAGGTCTACATCACCCTTGATTCCTAAGACCCTGCCTTTGGAACTATATTGCCACCCCTCCAGCGTGCTTGACAATGCCGGCTTATTATTGGCTGAAGGATTTGCTGATGCCTCTACTGCATTATTGGATGGATATCTGGCAATCCAAAAACTGCAAAGAAGCTCTTTCGCATATGGTTTTAAATTTTTGTTATAAAATGATAAGCCTGTATAGATGCCAAATTCCAGGCCTGCCAATTCAATTTGTTTTTGATATGCTTTTATCACTTGTATCAAAGCAGCTCCCAAACCCTGCTGGGAGACATCTTCCACATCGAGCCAGACCTTTGCTTTTCTTCCTGACAAAATAGCAATTACTTTTTGTGCATCTGTTTTCGCTTTATTTACTGTTGTAGCATAGGAGTAATTGTATACGCCTATAATCGGGATAGACGCCTTTTCACAGCCCTTCCAATTGCTTTCAAACTGTCTGTCAGGAGTAAGATCTCTGCGGATTATTTTCAAAATTGCCCCTTGAATTCCCGATGCCTTTACCTTTTCCCAATCAATATTTCCCTGATAGGAGGATACGTCAATCACTTTCTTGCTCATATTCTGCCACCTCTTCCTTCCTCTGATGGGTTGCCAAATCTACTGTCCAGCTTCCCTATAATATATTAATCAGAAAGCCTAAAACTGTTCCTAATACCATTCATATTCACCCTTTACGGAAAGAAAAGCACCTGCCATTATGACAGGTGTTCTATGTACTATATTAAGGCTCCCACAGGTTTAGCAAACTGCACTCTGATAACAGATCGGCATCCAAATATCGCCGGCAATGTCCGAAAAAGTTGCCGGAATAAATCTATTGATATTCTTTCATCAGCTTTTCAAAAGCAGGCATAGCATTTATAATGGTTTTCTCTGCCACACAGTAGGCAATCCGCACATATCCCAGGCAGCCGAAGTCGTCACTTGGAACCAGGAGCAGATCATATTTTTTGGCTCGCTCGCAAAATGCATAGGCATCCTCCTCCAAAGCCTTTACAAAAAGATAGAATGCTCCCTGAGGCGGCACACAGGTATAACCAAGTCTGGTAAGCCCTTTCATGAGCAGATCCCGATTGTTCTTATATGCATCAATATCTCCTGTATCCTCTACACATTTTGCCGCCACCTGTTGAAACAAAGACGGTGCACAAACAAACCCCAGAACACGGGCAGCTCCTGCAATAGCCGAAGATACTTTTGTATAATCTGTCAGGTGATTGGGAATTACAATATAGCCAATGCGCTCTCCCGGCAGAGACAGGGATTTGCTGTAGGAATAGCAGACCAAAGTATTATCATAATACTTTGTAAGATATGGCACTTCTATACCGTCATATACAATCTCACGATAAGGTTCATCCGCAATCAGATATATGGGCTCTCCGTATTCTTCCGATTTTCTCTTTAAAAGCGCCGCAAGTCCTTTGATTGTATCCAAGGTGTATACTACACCGGAAGGATTGTTTGGAGAGTTAACAATCACACCCTTTGTCTTTGGGTTAATCCGTCGTTCCAGAGCTTCCAGATCCATCTGAAAATCTGGCAGATGAGGCTGTATTACCTGCAAAGAAGCCCCTATTCCCTCTACCCAACAACGATATTCCGGGAAAAACGGAGCAAAGGTAATAAATTCATCACCAGGATTGCCGAGAGCCCGAAAACAGATATTTAAGGAAGCTGCCGCACCACAGGTCATAAATATATTGTCGCCCGTGAAGCTTTCTCCAAAACGGCGATTCAAAGATTCTGCTATGGTTTTACGTACAGCCGCATCTCCCGGGGCTGGGGAATAAGCGTGAATCTCCTCTGCCGGCTGCTCTAACAGCTCTAAAATGGCCTTTTTAACAGTGTCTGGTGCCGGAATACTTGGATTACCCAAGCTAAAATCATAAACCTTGTCTGCGCCAACCTGGGCCTTACGTTTTAGGCCAAAAGAAAAAATCTTGCGTATAATGGAACTTTTGCTTCCAAGTTCGTAGCATTCTTCTGATATCATATTGCCGCTCCCTTTCTATAAAAGCCTATCCGGAATATATAGTCCGGACAGGCTTTCTTAAAAATCTTATTCTGCTGTTTATACAAGCTCCAATACAACTTCCATAGCAGCGTCACCTTTACGCTGGCCAATCTTAACGATTCTCGTATAACCACCGTTGCGGTTTACATACTTGGGTGCAATCTCATCAAAAAGTCTTGCTACCATGTCTACCTGCTTGGTATTTCTCTTTCTTCCTGCGGCTTTCTCCGGAACCTCTTTTACCGGATAAAGAACCTTCAGCATCTGACGTCTGGCATGAAGTCTGGAAGGCTGATCTTTCTTGATGGTTTTTTCTACTTCATCAAATACGGTAACCTTCTTGCCGTCTACTACTTCCTTTACTCTCTTGCCGTCCTTATCCTTACGGGGAACCTTAGCAGTAACGGTTACGGTCTCATAGTTATCCTTTTCCTTTACTGCAAGCGCAATCAGGCCCTCAGCAATCTTGCGAACTTCTTTTGCCTTTGCCTCAGTAGTAACAATCTTTCCATGCTGAAGAAGTGCCGTTACCTGATTTCTCAGTAAAGCCTTTCTCTGACTGGAAGTTCTGCTCAGTTTTCTATACTTTGCCATTTTTCATCTCCTCCATTCGTGGAACCACATCTCCATGCTTCTTCGGTCTTACTGGAGAGGGTTGTGACTATTCATCACTTGGGTTTAACTGTAATCCCAACTCTTTCAGCTTCGCCAGAACCTCTTCCAAGGACTTGCGGCCCAGGTTGCGGACCTTCATCATATCCTCAGAAGTACGGTTACAAAGCTCTTCTACGGTATTGATACCTGCTCTCTTGAGACAGTTGAAAGAACGAACAGAAAGCTCCAACTCGTCAATGCTCATCTCAAGTACCTTTTCCTTCTCATTGTCCTCTTTCTCTACCATGATCTCTGCGGTCTTGGCATTCTCAGACAAATCAATAAACAGGCTTAAATGCTCGCTTAAAACCTTTGCTGCCAGGCTGACTGCCTCGTCAGGAACCAGCGTGCCATTGGTATATACATCCAGAGTCAGCTTGTCAAAGTCAGTCACCTGACCTACACGGGTATCCTGAACGGTCATATTGACACGCTCTACAGGAGTATAGATAGAATCAATCGCAATCACTCCAATAGGAAGATCCGGATTTTTATTCTTCTCTGCGCTCACATAACCTCTGCCTTTTGTAATGGTTAACTCCATGTATAATTTGCTGTCCGCACCGCCGTTCAAATGGGCGATCACCAGGTCGGGATTCAGGATTTCAATATCGGGATCCGCCTGAATGTCAGCTGCTGTCACAATTCCTTCGCCGTCAAATTCAATGTAAGCGATCTTTGCTTCGCTGGAATCACTTGTATTACGAATCGCCAGATTTTTGATATTCATAATGATTTCAGTTACGTCTTCCTTTACGCCAGGAATAGAACTGAACTCATGGAGAACACCTTCAATCTTTACCTGGCTCACTGCAGCGCCCGGCAGGGAAGAAAGCATGATTCTTCTCAATGAATTGCCAAGTGTCGTACCGTAACCTCTCTCAAGCGGCTCAACTACAAATTTCCCATACTTTTTGTCATTTGAAATCTCTGCAATCTCAATTTTCGGTTTGTTAAAATCGAACACTAAAAGGCCCCTCCTTCATATTTTAGTTGGGTGGCGTTATGCTACGTGTTATATGTTACAGTTCACATCAAAAGTGAACTGTAACTGTTATACTCCCAATTACTTAGAATACAACTCGACGATAAGCATCTCATCTACCGGTACATCAATTGCATCTCTGGAAGGAAGCTCTTTTACAGTTCCCTTTAATGCCTCCAAATCAGACTCCAGCCACTCCGGTGTCAGTCTTCCGCCAGTAGCCTCCACGATGTCTTTGTATCTCTGAGATCCTCTGCATTTTTCCTTAATTTCGATTACATCGCCTGCTTTTACCTGGTAAGAGGGGATATTGACCTGCTTTCCATTTACCAGAATATGCTTGTGATCTACAATCTGACGGGCTTCTCTTCTGGTTCTTGCAAGACCTAAACGGAATACTACATTGTCCAGTCTGCACTCCAGCATAATCATCAGGTTCTCACCGGTCATGCCTTTCATTCTGTCTGCTTTCTCATAATAATTACGGAAAGGCTTCTCCAGAACGCCGTAGATAAATTTTGCTTTCTGCTTTTCACGAAGCTGAAGTCCGTACTCGGACATCTTTCTGTTCGCTCTTCTTAACTCTCTTGTAGATTTTTTATCAATTCCTAAAACTGTCGGCTCCAGACCAAGGGAACGACATCTTTTCAGAACCGGAACTCGATTGACTGCCATTACTTTGTACCTCCTAATTAGACTCTTCTACGTTTGGGCGGGCGACATCCATTGTGTGGTACCGGAGTCACGTCGCGGATACTGGTTACCTCCAGGCCGCATGCCTGAAGTGCACGGATTGCTGCCTCACGGCCGGAACCCGGTCCCTTTACCATAACGTCTACTGTCTTAAGTCCATGTACTAATGCTGCCTTGGTTGCTGTCTCAGCTGCCATCTGAGCCGCATACGGAGTAGATTTCCTTGAACCTCTAAATCCCAGACCACCGGCACTTGCCCATGATAAAGCATTTCCTTCAGTATCTGTTAAAGTAACAATTGTATTGTTAAAAGATGACTGAATATGTGCCTGTCCGCGTTCAACGTTTTTCTTTACGCGCTTTTTTGTCACTTTCTTTGTAACTTTCGCCATTTTAAACTAACCTACTTTCTTCTTTCTTTTTAAGGTAACACCACGGTCACTAAATTCATTTCCTCGCTTCGCTCGTCATTCATTAAGTGTCCTGGCGGGCTTTCGTACTAATCTCAGGCTGCGCACTCTGTGCTTGCCTTCGCTAAGTACTCAATGCCTACTTTTTCTTATTTGCTACTGTTCTCTTCGGACCTTTTCTTGTTCTCGCGTTGGTCTTGGTCTTCTGACCACGTACCGGCAGTCCCTTACGATGACGGATACCTCTGTAGCATCCGATCTCCTGCAGACGCTTGATATTCATAGCAATCTCACGTCTTAAGTCACCCTCTACCTGATAATCCGCATCGATAACGGCGCTGATTCTGCGAACCTCATCATCCGTCAGATCTCTTACACGGGTATCCGGGTTTACTTTTGCTGCTTCCAGGATCTTGTTTGCACTGGCACGGCCAATTCCGTACACATATGTCAAACCGATCTCCACACGTTTTTCTCTTGGTAAGTCTACACCAGAAATACGAGCCATTTGATTATTCCTCCATACTTTAAATAAACTATTGAAACCGTACGCAGTGCTATCTTGATTCCGCTATACTGTTGAACGGTCACAAAGTTCCGGGCGTTTTTTAATAGGTGCCCGATGACACTTTCCTAAATGGGATATGGACTTCCATATCCAGCCGGATAAAGACCCGGCCTTTCAGATACTCCGCATTACGCATTTCTCCGTTTTAAGCAATATCATTGTGAATAATCCTGGTCAAATATATTGTAAATAACATTGGCTTTATAATAGGAAATATCTCATTATATGCCCAATGCTCAGCCGCACAAATATATTTCTTCACAGGGATTACACTTGCTAAATTATCCCTGGCGCTGTTTGTGCTTTGGATTCTCGCAAATTACTCTGATACTGCCTTTTCTTTTGATGATTTTGCACTTTTCGCAAATAGGCTTTACAGATGATCTTACTTTCATCGTAAAAATCCTCCTTTCACATCTTTCGTTCTCCCGGCATCAAAGGCCTCCTGGGTTTTGAAAGCTTTAAATGCCTGGAAAACAAGGCATTTCTTGTTACCGGTCTCTCCTTAGACCCCTAAAAAAGCGCATAAAAACAGGCGCAAAAGTCCTGTAGAGACCATACGCCAAATAGTATAACATTCGTATATTCAAAATGCAAGTACTTTTTTAACAAAATACGGAAAAACTTCACCCGAAACCGGAGCTTACTGTTTCTATCCATGTAAGCCCCGATTTAGTTAATCTTATTTATCTCTCCATATAATCCGCCCCTTAGACAGATCATAAGGTGACATTTCAATGGTAACCTTATCCCCCGGAAGAATCCGGATAAAGTTCATACGGAGCTTTCCGCTGATATGTGCCAACACCTGATGGCCATTCTCAAGTTCTACCTGAAACATGGCGTTTGGCAGCTTCTCCACTACGGTTCCTTCAATTTCGATTACATCTGCTTTTGACATCTTTTTCCTCCACTTTGATCAGATTTTAGGCTGTGCGAGCTTTGCTTCATATTGTCTTATAGCCCGCTTGATATCGTCATCGTTCTTCTCGTCCGGATTCCAATGCTCCGGCATTTGCTTTATGATCTGAATATGCTTCCACTTTTTCTTCTTTGGCTTTGACAAGGGTTTTCGTTTTCCATCAGCCAAATATACATATTCAGGCTCTGTTTTCACTATGAGATACAGGCTTCCTTTATCGTGCCCTGCTTTTGCTCTGGCAAACATGCCTGGTACAATACTCTCCATATGCGCCTCACTTCCTCCGCTTTTCTCACATAGGTGAAGAGAGGGTCAGAATCTCCGGTTCACCGTTGGTAATCAAAACCGTATTCTCATAGTGGGCGGAAAGGGAGCCGTCCTCTGTGACAACTGTCCAGTCATCGTCCAGCCACACTACCTCCCAGCCTCCGGCATTGATCATAGGCTCTATGGCAAGGGTCATTCCCGGCATCAGCTTCACTCCCCGCCGTCTCTGGTGAAAGTTTGGAATCTGAGGGTCTTCATGAAGCTTTGTACCAATTCCGTGTCCCACGAGATCCTGAACCACTCCATACCCAAAGGTATCAATGTAATCATTAATGGCATTGGATATCTCATGAAGGTGATGCCCGGCTCTGGCATATTTAATTCCCTCAAAAAAACTCTGTTTTGTGGCTTTGATAAGCTGTTCCGCTTCCGGGCTAATCTTTCCCACGGCATGCGTTCTGGCCGCATCCGAGTGATATCCCTTGTATATAAGCCCTGCATCCAGACTTACGATATCCCCTTCCTGAAGAATTCTCTCTTTATGGGGGATTCCATGCACTACCTCATCATTTACCGAAACACAAATAGATGCCGGATAGCCATTATAGTTCAGAAAGTTCGGAATACAGCCTCTCTTTCGAATCAATCGATCGCCATAGTGATCAATGTCCAAAGTGGAGATACCCGGTCTCACAAAGTCCGCAAGCTCATTGTGAACCTCCTCCAGAAGCTTTCCCGCTGTCCGCATCAGCTCGATTTCTCTGGCAGATTTAATACTTACTGACATGCTTTACGCTCCTAATATCTTAACAATTGCCTGGAACACGGCCTCCATATCCTGAGTTCCGTCTACCTCTGCCAGCTTTCCCTGACTGGTATAGTACTCAATCAAAGGCTGTGTCTGGCTGTGGTAAACACCAAGGCGCTTTTCCACCGTCTCCGGCTTATCGTCATCTCTAAGGACTAATTTTTCGCCGCAGCGGTCACATACTCCCTCTACTTTTGTGGGAATATGTACAATGTGATAAGTGGCGCCGCAGGAAAGGCAGGCACGCCGTCCGGACATACGGCTGATGATGTTTTCATCCGGAACCTCCACATTTACTGCATAATCAATGCTCTCTCCCTGCGCCTCCAAGGCTCTCGTAAGAGCCTCCGCCTGCGGAATAGTTCTGGGAAAGCCATCCAAGACATAGCCGTTCTTGCAATCCGGCTCCTTGAAACGGTCCATAATCAGCTCCAATGTCAGCTCATCCGGCACCAAAAGCCCTTGGTCCATATAAGCCTTGGCCTTTGCGCCAAGTTCTGTCCCATTCTTTATATTTGCTCTGAAAATATCGCCCGTTGAAATGTGAGGGATCTGATACTTATCAGCTATTTTCTTTGCCTGTGTGCCTTTTCCTGCACCTGGGGCCCCCAACATAATAACCTTCATCACGTTCCTCCTATTTATAGTCGCTGCGCAACGGCACTAAAGGGCAAAGTCGCTTCGACACACCGGTAATGAGAGAAACTTTTATTCGATAACGCTCTCATAAAAGTTCCTCTCGTGCGCCTTTGCGACTTTACCTGTTACAGTCGCTGCGCAACGGCACTATGTGCTCCTTTTACTATAACCTTTGATAGCCTGTGCGGAAGCTTCCGCACAGGCTAGAAAGGTTTTTCCTAATCGTTCAAAAAGCCCTTGTAATAGCGCACTGCCATCTGTGATTCAATCTGCTTTAGAGTCTCCAATACAACACCAACAATAATGATGATGGAGGTTCCTCCAAAGGATACATTGGCTCCGAATACTCCATTAAAGAAAATCGGAATCACACATACAATAATCAGGCCAATTGCACCAATGAAAACTATATAATTCAAAATCTTTGTCAAATACTCAGTTGTGGGACGTCCGGGACGAATACCCGGAACAAAACCGCCCTGCTTCTTCATATTATCCGCAATCTCCATAGGGTTAAAGGTAATGGAGGTATAGAAATATGCAAAAAATACAACCAATATAATATAGAGCAGAAGTCCCAGGCTGTATACTGGCTCGCTGGGATTACACCAGCTTCCGGAACTTAAGCCTCTTAAAATCTTGCTCCCAACTCCTGTCCCATTTCCTTTTCCGATGAGAGATGCTATCACACCAGGGAAAGACATCAAAGATGAAGCGAAGATAACCGGAATAACTCCAGCTGTATTCACTTTCATAGGAATGTGAGTACTCTGTCCTCCAACTACTTTTCTTCCCTGAAGCTTTTTACTGTACTGGACGGGGATTCTTCTCTCGCCATCCTGCAGAATGATAACAAAAACAACAGTCAGCAAAATTACTGCCAAAATAATCACTGCTGCAAGGACACCTTTTGCCACACTCTTATTTTGAATGAACATGGTATACAGGCGAACAAAGTCATCCGGAATACGTGAAACAATATTCACCAAAAGTACGATGGAAATTCCATTACCGACACCATTTTGGGTAATACGCTCACCGATCCACATAAGAAACGCAGATCCTGCAGTCAGCGTAATCACTACAACAGCCATATTGTACCAGGTAGGATTCTCCAGCAAACCCTGTCCGCCAAAGCCGATGGTCATAGCTGCGCCTTCAATCAATGCCAGTACAATCGTTACATAACGTGTAATATTCTGGATTTTCTTTCTTCCATCCTCTCCATCCTTCTGCATCTCTTCCAGCTTCGGAATGGCAATGGTAAGGAGCTGCATAATGATGGAGGACGTAATATAGGGGTTGATACCTAACGCAAATAATGACATGCTTGCAAGGGAGCCGCCGGTAAAGGAATCAATCAGATTGAATGCGTCACCGGTATTCTGGGCCAGCCATTGTGCAAGAAAGGTTCTGTTAACACCCGGAACAGGAAGCTGGGAACCCAGCCTGATGACTGCAATCATCAGGAAGGTAAACAGCAGCTTCTGCCGGATCTCCTTAATTTTAAATGCGTTCTGTAATGTTTTAAACATTAGATCACCTCAGCTTTTCCACCAAGAGCTTCAATTTTGGCCTTTGCGCCCTCTGAGAAAGCATTTGCCTGAACAGTCAGCTTCTTTGTCAGTTCTCCATTTCCAAGAATCTTTACACCATCCCGGGGATTCTTAACAATGCCCTGCTCTAACAGTGTCTCCACTGAAACAACCGAATCATTTTCAAACACTTCCAGAGCACTTACATTGATTCCAACAATCACTTTGGAATTGCGGTTTGTAAATCCTCTCTTCGGAAGTCTTCTGTATAAGGGCATCTGACCGCCCTCAAAGCCCGGTCTCGGTGCTCCGGAACGAGCCTTCTGTCCCTTATGTCCCTTACCGGCTGTCTTACCGTTTCCTGAACCATGTCCACGGCCTCTTCTGAAGTTATTGCTCTGCTTGGAGCCTTCAGCGTACTGTAAGTTTGATAAGTCCATTGTGACACCTCCTATTTAAAGTTCCGCAACAATCCTCCCAGTACGCAGACAACTTGGAAGAATTTCCAGTCACAAAAAGATGTGCCTGTGAATCCTTCCGGGTACTGTCCGGACTATTGCTGTTTTCTTATTAAAGTTCCGCAGTCCTCCTACCAGTACGCAATCAATATGGAAGAATTTCCAGCCACAAATGCATGTGTCTGTAAATTCTTCCGGGTACTGTCCGGAGTCCTGCTGTTTTTAACTAAACCTCTTCTACCTTAACCAAATGTCTTACATGCCAAATCATTCCTCTGACTGCCTCGTTATCCGGCATCTCAACGGTCTTGTGAAGCTTTCTAAGACCCAGGGCCTCAACCGTTGCTTTCTGCTTGGGAACAGCACCAATCGGAGATTTCACTAAGGTAATTTTTAATTTATCTGCCATGTCTGTTTCCTCCTAGTTCGTAATCTCTTCAACAGATTTGCCGCGATTCTTCGCAACTTCCTCCGGAGTCTTCAGAGCCTTCAGTCCTGCGATAGTTGCCAGAACAACGTTCTGCTTGTTGTTAGAGCCTAAGGACTTGGTACGGATATTCTTGATGCCGGCAAGCTCCAGCACGTTACGTGCAGGACCTCCTGCGATAACACCGGTACCTTCCGGAGCTCTCTTTAACAGCACGGATGCGCTGCCAAATTTTCCGATAAAATCGTGTGTAATACTGTTGTTCTCGTCAATCGCTACCGTGATCAGCTTCTTCATGGCATCCTCTTTGCCCTTGCGGATTGCTTCCGGAATCTCGGTGGCCTTTCCAAGACCTGCTCCGACATGGCCGTTGCCGTCTCCCACAACTACCAAAGCTGTGAAACGCATGGTACGACCGCCCTTGACAGTCTTGCTTACACGCTTGATTGACACTACTTTATCCGTTAATTCCAACTGACTCGGATCAATAATCTCATGTCTCATGTGTCTTTTCCTTCCTTTCCTAGAATTCCAATCCAGCCTCACGGGCTGCATCTGCCAATGCCTGAATCTTACCCTGATATATAAAGCCGCCTCTATCAAAGACAACTACCTTAATACCTTTGTCCAGGGCCTTCTTAGCAATTACTTTTCCAAGGTATGCTGCTGCATCAACGTTATTCGTCTTCTCCAGCTCTGCTTTCACATCCTTCTCCAGGGTGGAAGCCGCAACAAGAGTATTGCCGACTGTATCGTCAATAATTTGAGCATACATATGATTATTACTTCTAAACACAGCCAAACGCGGTCTTTCAGCTGTTCCGCTGATATGATTACGTATTTTTCTATGTTTATTCTGGCGAACTACGCTTCTTGTCTTTTTGCTAACCATTCTTATACTCTCCTTACTTATTTCTTACCAGTCTTACCAACTTTACGTCTGATCACTTCATCAGCATACTTGATACCCTTGCCCTTGTAAGGTTCCGGTCTCCTCTTATCTCTGATTTCCGCTGCGTATTGGCCAACCTTTTCTTTGTCGATTCCCTTTACGGTGATCTTGTTACCGTCTACTACAGACTCCAGGCCTTCCGGATCAATCATCTCTACCGGATGAGAGTATCCAAGGGACAGTGTCAGCTTATTACCGGACTTGGCAGCTCTGTAACCAACACCATTTACCTCCAGAACCTTTTCATAACCCTCGCTTACGCCTACTACCATGTTATGAATCAGGGTCCTTGTCAGGCCATGTAAGGATTTCATTTTCTTTAAATCGTTAGGTCTTGTAACTACTACATGACCATCTTCCAGCTTAATTTCCATTTCTTCGGGTAATACTCTCTCAAGAGTTCCCTTGGGACCTTTTACGGTCACTTTGTTGCCCTCTGCGATGTTTACCGTAACACCGGCAGGAACGGCAACCGGCAGTCTTCCGATACGTGACATACCAATTTACCTCCTAATAACTTAAATTCTCGGAGAAGCTGCTTTTGGCTTCTCTGTTTTCAGTATGAGCACTTAGTGAAGGCAAGCTGTAAGCGCAGCCTGAACTTAGTGCGAATCTGCACCTGAACACTGGCTGTGAACACTTAGCGAAATTTATTGAGCTTAGTGTGAACGCCCGCCTGAACACTTGGTGAGACAACAGTCGAACCTAGTGATCAGTGCGTTTCCTTGTGATCATGATGCTTCCTTGTAAAAATTCTCAGCCAACTTCCCGGCCTACCAAATGAAAGCAAGTACTTCTCCGCCAACGCCCTGGGCACGGGCTTCCTTGTCGGTGATAACGCCCTTGTTGGTGGAAATAATTGCAATTCCGAGACCGCCAAGTACCTTGGGCAGCTCTTCCTTGTTTGCATATACCCGCAGACCCGGCTTGGAAATTCTCTTAAGACCGGAGATAATCTTCTCGTTCTTATCCTTTCCATACTTCAAGGTAATACGGATGGTCTTGAAGTTTCCGTCCTCTACAAGGTCATACTTTGCAATGTATCCCTCGTCTACCAGGATGTTTGCGATCGCAATCTTCATCTTGGAAGCGGGAACGTCAACTGTATCATGTTTTGCGGTATTCGCATTACGAATTCTTGTAAGCATATCCGCAATGGGATCATTCGTTGTCAATGCCATTGATATTTGCCTCCTTTACCAGCTTGCCTTCTTAACGCCAGGGATCTGTCCTTTATATGCTAACTCACGGAAGCAGATTCTGCAGATTCCGTATTTTCTCAGATATGCGTGCGGACGGCCGCAAATTCTGCAGCGGTTGTATTCTCTTACTGCAAACTTCTGTTTCCGCTGCTGCTTAATCTTCATTGCTGTCTTAGCCATGAAATTTCCCTCCTATATTACTGTTTTCTAAACGGCATGTTGAATAATGTCAGTAATTCACGAGCTTCTTCGTCGGTCTTGGCGGTTGTTACGAAGATAACATCCATACCTCTCACCTTATCTACCTTGTCATACTCAATCTCAGGAAAAATCAACTGCTCCTTGATACCAAGGGCGTAATTTCCTCTTCCATCAAATGCATCCGGATTGATTCCACGGAAGTCACGTACACGAGGCAGTGCCAGGTTAATCAGACGATCCGCAAACTCGTACATTTTCTCTCCGCGGAGGGTTACCTTGCATCCGATTGCCATACCTTCTCTGATCTTGAAGTTTGCAACGGAGTTCTTTGCTCTTGTCAGAACAGCCTTCTGGCCTGTGATGGTCTCCATGTCTTTTACTGCGGATTCCAGGACCTTTGCATTGTCCTTGGCCTCGCCAACGCCCATGTTTACCACAATCTTGTCAAGCTTCGGCACTTCCATGATGTTCTTGTATCCAAACTTTTTCATCATTGCGTCTACGATTTCATTCGTATACTTTTCTTTTAATCTACTCAACTTCCTAAACCTCCTTCCCTAATTAGTCAATTACTTCGCCAGTTGCTTTCGCATAGCGGACTTTCTTATCTCCATCCATTTTAAAGCCAATTCTTGTGACTTTGCCCTTGAGGCTGTACATTACGTTAGAAATGGCAATGGGGGCCTCCTGGTGGATGATTCCGCCGTTCTGGTTTGCAACGGAAGGCTTTGTGTGCTTTGTAATGATGTTCACACCCTCTACAATGACGGTGTTGTTCTTATGATTGACGGCAATTACCTTGCCCTCTTTGTCCTTGTCTGCACCGGCAATCACCTTTACGGTGTCGCCCTTCTTAATCTTAACTGTTGACATCTGACACCCTCCTATAATACTTCCGGAGCAAGTGAAACAATCTTCATAAACTGTTTTTCACGAAGCTCTCTCGCTACTGGTCCAAAAATACGTGTTCCTCTGGGGTTCTTGTCATCCTTGATAATTACTGCTGCATTTTCGTCAAATCTGATATAAGAACCGTCTTTCCGGCGAGCGCCCTTTACTGTACGAACCACTACGGCCTTTACCACGTCACCCTTTTTAACAACTCCGCCTGGTGTTGCATCTTTAACGCTGGCAACAATGATATCACCGATATTTGCATATCTTCTGGTTGAACCGCCTAACACGCGGATGCAAAGAAGTTCCTTTGCGCCGGTATTGTCAGCAACTCTCAGTCTGGTTTCCTGTTGTACCATGACGATAACCTCCTTACCTTAATTTTGCTTGTTTTTTAGCATATAGGCATACCCGAAGGGTGTTACCTTATTTTGCTTGTTTTTTTAGCATACAGGTATACCCGAAGGGTATTATATTATTTCGCTTTCTCTATGATCTCAACGAGTCTCCATCTCTTATCCTTGGACAGAGGTCTTGTCTCCATAACCTTTACCGTGTCACCGATATGGCACTCGTTCTTCTCGTCATGTGCCTTCAGCTTGTAGGTATTCTTTACGATCTTTTTGTAAAGGGGATGCTTTACATGATCTTCTACGGCCACAACAATGGTCTTATCCATCTTGTCGCTCACTACTTTACCTGTACGGGTTTTTCTCAAATTTCTTTCCACGACAATTCTCCTTCCGCAATATTATGCATTCGCCTTCTGTGCGATAACAGTCTGGATTCTGGCGATGTTCTTGCGAACCTCTTTGATTCTGCTTGTATTCTCCAACTGGTTTGTCGCGTTCTGGAATCTCAGGTTAAACAGTTCCTTTTTCGCAGCTACTAATTCTTCATTTAATTCAGCAGCAGATTTTGCCTTTAATTCTTCTACATACTTATTAATTTTCACTGTTATCACCGCCTTCTAAGTCTGCTTTAGAAACGATCTTACACTTGCAGGGCAGCTTGTGCATTGCAAGACGAAGCGCTTCTCTGGCTGTTTCTTCAGGTACACCAGCGACTTCGAACATTACTCGACCTGGTTTTACAACTGCTACCCAGTACTCCAGAGTTCCTTTACCGGAACCCATACGGGTCTCAGCAGGTTTTGCAGTTACCGGCTTATCCGGAAAAATCTTAATCCAGACCTTACCGCCACGCTTCATATAACGGGTCATGGCAATACGGGCTGCTTCTATCTGATTTGATTTAATCCAGCAGGGTTCTGTAGCG
The DNA here is from genome assembly GCF_036941035.1 of Candidatus Merdisoma sp. JLR.KK006. NCBI lineage: Bacteria > Bacillati > Bacillota > Clostridia > Lachnospirales > Lachnospiraceae > Candidatus Merdisoma > Candidatus Merdisoma sp. JLR.KK006. Next base: position 19,437 of record NZ_JAYMNS010000038.1, read on the forward strand.
ACGATTCCGAACTCACCCATGGTAATCTTGTTGCCTCTTAAGGCCTTACCTGCCATGGAGCCGCGGAACTGTTTACGACGCTTTACTCTCTTCGGCATTAACATTATTTATCGCTCCCTTCCTTGTTTCCCTTCGCAGGAAGTACTTCGCCCTTGTAGATCCATACCTTTACGCCAATCTTGCCGTAGGTAGTATCTGCCTCTGCGAATCCATAGTCAATATCTGCTCTTAAGGTCTGCAGCGGGATGGTTCCCTCACTGTAGAACTCGGTACGGGCCATATCGGCTCCGCCTACGCGACCTGCTACTGCGGTCTTAATTCCCTTTGCGCCAGCTTTCATGCTTCTGGACATGGTAGACTTCATAGCACGGCGGAAGGATACACGATTCTCAAGCTGCAACGCAATATTCTCGGCTACTAACTGAGCATCACGGTCCGGTCTCTTTATCTCTTTGATGTCTACGATCAGCTTCTTGTCTGTGTAATGTGCAAGCTCTGCCTTTACCTTTTCAATCTCGGAACCGCCCTTGCCAATAACAACGCCCGGCTTTGCGGTGTAGATAATAACCTTTACTCTGTCAGAAGCACGCTCAATCTCAATCTTGGACACGCCTGCATTGTATAATTTCTTCTTCAGGAATTTACGGATGTTGTAGTCCTCTACAAGATAATCAGCGAAGGAATCTTCTGCATACCATCTGGAATCCCAATCTTTAATAACGCCGACTCTGAGGCCGTGCGGATTAACTTTCTGTCCCATGCTTTACCTCCTATTTCTCATCAAGCACAATTGTAATGTGGCTCATTCTCTTCTCGATTCTGTAAGCCCGTCCCTGTGCTCTCGGTCTGATTCTCTTCATTGTCGGTCCCTTGTTAGCGTAGCACTCTGCTACATAAAGGTTATCACGGTTCATTCCGTTATTGTTCTCAGCATTTGCGATTGCTGACTTTAACAGCTTCTCAATCAGTGTGGAAGCATATCTCGGATTGTACATAACGATACCAAGCGCTGTCTGTACATCCTTGCCACGAATGGCATCTAATACGAAGCATGCCTTCTGAACGGATACGCGTGCGTAGGACAGCTTTGCTGACGGCCTTGTATCCTTCTGGGCATTTCTCTCTCTCTTTATCTGACTTCTATGTCCCTTAGCCATTGGATGAGTCTCCTTTCAAAAGTATTGAACGATTAACGTTTGGATTTCTTCTCGTCTTTGCCATGTCCTCTGTAGGTTCTGGTGGGAACGAACTCTCCCAGCTTATGTCCTACCATATCCTCTGTGATATATACCGGAACATGTCTTCTTCCGTCATGCACTGCGATTGTATGACCAACCATCTGCGGGAAGATGGTGGAACGACGGGACCAGGTCTTGATCACTGTCTTTTCACCTGTTTCGTTCATCGCATTTACTTTTTTCAGTAAGCTTTCATCTGCAAATGGTCCTTTTTTTAATGAGCGAGCCATGGGTTTTCCTCCTTACTTGAATGTTCTACCGTCTCTTCTTCTTACAATTAACTTGTTAGACTGCTTGTTCTTCTTTCTTGTCTTCAGACCAAGAGCGGGCTTGCCCCACGGTGTGCTGGGACCCGGACGACCGATACCGGTCTTTCCTTCTCCACCACCATGCGGATGGTCGTTGGGGTTCATTACAGAACCGCGGACTGTCGGGCGGATACCCATATGGCGCTTGCGGCCTGCCTTACCGATGTTAATCAGGTTATGCTCCGCATTTCCTACAACACCGATGGTTGCGCGGCAGTTTAAGGGAACCATTCTCATCTCGCCGGAGGGAAGACGTAGGGTTGCGTACTTTCCTTCCTTTGCCATAAGCTGTGCGCTGTTTCCTGCTGAACGAACCATCTGGCCGCCCTTGCCGGGATGAAGCTCAATATTATGAATCTGGGTACCTACGGGAATCTCGGATAAGGGCAGGCAGTTGCCGATTCTCACCTCTGCCTCCGGCCCGTTCATAACCTTCATGCCATCCTTTAAGCCCTGGGGTGCAAGGATGTATGCTTTCTCACCGTCTGCATAGCAGATAAGAGCAATGTTAGCCGAACGGTTGGGATCGTACTCGATTCCGATAACAGTTGCCGGAACTCCGTCTTTTCTTCTCTTGAAATCAATAATTCTATATTTTCTTCTGGAACCGCCTCCGCGGTGTCTTACTGTGATCTTACCCTGATTGTTACGACCTGCGTTCTTGTTCAGAGAAACAAGCAGCGCCTTTTCCGGTTCTGTCTTGGTGATCTCTGAGAAATCAGAACCTGTCATATGTCTTCTGGAAGGTGTATATGGGTTATAGGTTTTAATTCCCATTACAGTTCACTCCTTTCGTTTCTGCTTTACTATTTGTTATCAGGCTTTTTTGCCTATATTACCAGGACTTTAGGAAGCACTTCGCCAAATGCTTACAGCCCCTCGAAAATCTCGATATCTGCGCTTTCTGCAGTCAGCTGCACGATAGCTTTCTTACTCTTAGCGGTCTTGCCCATTACCATGCCCCGTCTCTTCTTCTTTCCGTCCAGGTTCATGGTGTTGACACCCTTTACCTTGGTTCCGGCAAACATCTTCTCAACGGCTTCCTTTACCTGAGACTTTGTTGCTTCCGGATGAACCAGGAAAGTATATTTCTTTTCGCCCATAGCAGCCATACTCTTCTCAGTGATGATTGGCTTCTGGATCACATCATAATACTTCAGATCTGCCATTATGCGTACACCTCCTCGATTGTTGCTACTGCGTCCTTGGTTACGATAACCGTGTTGTACTTCAGAATATCAAATACATTGATGGTATTGGTCAGAGCCGTCTTCACATCCGGAATATTTCTTGCGGACAATACCACGTTCTTATCATTGTCATTCAGCACTACCAAAGCCTTTGAGGTCTTCAGGTTATCCAGAACGTTCTTAAAGTTCTTTGTCTTAATCTCGTCAAATTTCAGCTCATCTACTACAATCAGCTTCTTCTCCTGAACTCTGGAGGTCAGAGCGGACTTGAGTGCCAGTCTCTTCTCTTTCTTGTTCAGACGAATCGTGTAGTCTCTCGGTGTGGGAGCGAATACCACTCCGCCGCCCGTCCACTGGGGAGCTCTCGTTGAACCCTGTCTTGCATGACCGGTTCCTTTCTGTCTCCAGGGCTTTCTTCCGCCGCCGGAAACTTCGGAGCGGGTCTTTGCTTTCTGCGTTCCCTGACGCTTATTTGCAAGCTGAGCCACAACAGCCATGTGTACCAGGTGCTCGTTTACTTCCACACCGAATACAGCATCGTTTAAGTCCATTGTGCCAACTTCCTTACCTTCCATATTATAAACAGATACTGTTGCCATCTGTAAGTCCTCCTTTCCGCAAAAGATTATTTGCTAACCTTTACTGTCTCTTTAATTGTAACTAAAGATTTCTTAGGTCCCGGAACTGCTCCCTTAACCAGCAGCAGATTGTTCTCTGCATCTACCCGAACGACTTCAAGGTTCTGAATCGTAACTCTCTTGTGGCCCATCTGTCCGGGCATTCCTTTTCCCTTGAATACCTTGCTGGGGTCGGAACATGCGCCATTGGAACCCTGATGACGATGGAACTTGGAACCATGAGTCATAGGTCCTCTGTGCTGTCCATGTCTCTTGATAGCACCCTGGAAGCCCTTACCTTTGGAAATGGCAGTTGCATCAACCTTGTCGCCAGCCTCAAAGATATCAGCCTTAATCTCCTGTGCCAGAGTGTAGCTCTCAGCATCCTCAAGCTTCAGCTCTCTCACATATCTTTTATAAGAAACGCCGGCTTTCTCAAAGTGTCCCTTTAAAGGCTTGTTCACCAGCTTCTCTCTCTTGTCAACGAATCCCACCTGAACAGCACTGTAGCCGTCATTCTCTTTCGTCTTAACCTGTGTTACCACGCAGGGTCCTGCCTGAAGCACGGTAACAGGTGTCAGCACGCCGTCTTCGCTGAAAATCTGTGTCATTCCAACTTTGGTTGCCAAAATTGCTTTCTTCATTTCTTTTCCTCCTTATTTCTCTACAGCGGAACGTTTATGCACCTTTCAGGTATCCCTCTATGCCAGAAAGCAGGCAAACAGAGGAAACGTTCATTCTAGCTGAAGGATTATTTACTTTTCATTTTGATGTCGATGTACACGCCTGCAGGCATCTCCAGTCTGGACAGCGCATCAACTGTCTTCTGGGTTGGTGTAATGATATCAATGAGTCTCTTGTGAGTCCTCTGCTCGAACTGCTCTCTGGAGTCTTTGTACTTGTGTACCGCCCGCAGAATGGTAACCACCTCTTTCTTAGTGGGAAGGGGTACCGGTCCGCTTACCTGTGCTCCGTTCTTTTTTACAGTTTCGATGATTTTCTTTGCGGATGCATCCACCAGCTGATGGTCATACGCTTTCAATGTGATTCTCATTACCTGAGTTGCCATAAAAAAAGTCGCCTCCTTTTCGTACTTTTAAGACCAGTACGACAAGCGGTGACTGTACACTCTCCCGTGTGTATCCTGCTTTGAAAAACAAAAAGATTCACACGTTGTTTCCACTTTTCTGCCATGCTTTTTGGCATCCATGCATATACCCCAGGGTACCTTCTCGCCTTGATGGCTCATCTTGCCCGAAGGGTATTTCCACGTTTTATCGATGCCTTCGCTCCGGCGTGGACAGTTAATTTGTACAGTGACTTGTCGCCAGTTTCCTAACTTGACATTCGCTCCACGGAAAACCTGCCACTTTCGGGCAACAACCTCACGCTTCACAGCTATCAATGTCACAACATTTGTGATTATACAGGAACTTCAAGGGAAATGCAAGGGATTTCAGAAAAAAGTGCAGAAAAATTTCTCACAAATTGCATAAATTTCCCCACACTTTTTTGTGCATTTTGTCTACATCAAATTCCATCAGGAGTTTAATTCCCGTTCCACCCTCCGCCTATAGCTTTTGTACTCATCCACAATCACATTTATTATCAGGCGTTCCATAAAAATTTGATTCTGAACTACCGAAGTAAAAGAAAACAGTACGGGATAATCAATATAAGGTTCCCGAAGCGCCGCTTTATTCGAGGTAATCAGAGCTTTTTTTGCCTTTGTCTTTCCCACAAAGCTCCTGGAGCTGTTGGTCGTTTTCATTCCGTTCTTATAAATGTACTGACCCGTATTGGAAAAAATCACAACCAATGTATCCGCATCCGCCTTTTTCAAATACTCTTCCTGACGAATATCATGGATACGTGTCTCCACCGTCTTGCGCAGCTCCGCCATCTGATATACAAAGTCCATGGCAACCGTCTCGGAATACACCATTCCAAAGGCCGCAACCCTTGGAGCCTCATAAATAGCCTTGACCAATCTGCGTACCTGCTACAGATCAATACCGGACATAAATTCCTCCACATCCTTGGAAAGAAGCTTCAGAAAATTATCCATACGATATTTCTCAATATATTTCTCCATTTCAAGTCCCGCATTCCCCGTATAGAGGGAGTCCTCCTTCTCACGGACTGCATTTTCACGAAAATCCTTGTAATTCTCAAATCCCAAGTTTTTCACAAACTTTGAGAGTGTTGATTTGGACACGTTGCATTTTGCCGCCACCTGATCGATGGACAATTGTTCCAAATCCGCAACAATCTCCAAAAGCTTTCTGCAGATATGCATCGTTGCGGAATCATACTGGGAATCATTCAGCAAATTCGTCAGCCGATAAACAACAATATACATAAAATCCCCCATTATAATATTTTGTAGGTCTCTTTATCGAAGCGTAAGCCCGTAAATATAATAGTACAGCGAATATTAAGCTTCCCTGTTACTTAATATTCGCCGCATATATGATACTTTAATGTTGTGTAAGCTCTTTTAACGCATCAACCGTAGCGGCCACCTTTTCACCGTCAGTCCGCCAGAGTGCAAATTCGTCCTGTCCCGGCTGTCCCATACTGGCACCGTCTCTGCGGTATTTCATAGCGCTGTCCACCCTGCGCTTTCCTGACATATGATAGGAGGTAATTTCCGTCACAGGCAGCAGCTTTCGTATCACGTCTTCTCCGATACCGCCCCCGGCCAAAATCTGAATTCTTCCGGCACTTTTCTTCTGAAGCTTTGCCAAAATCTCACGGCCCTCCCAGGCCACAACCTCCTGTCCGCCGGTCAGAATCGTCTTCATCCCAAGAGAAACCGCTTCCTCCAAGGCTTCAAACGGATCCTTGCATATATCAAAAGCTCTGTGAAGCGCCACATCCATATGGCCTGCAAGGGAAACAAGCTCCCTCATCCGCTCCACATCCAAAGCTCCATCCGGGCGCAACATGCCAATTACAACGCCATCCGCTCCCAGTTCCCTATACAACTCTACTTCTTCTTTGAGCTGTTCAAATTCATAATCATTATAGCAGTAATCGCCATAACGCGGGCGGAGCAGTACACGGACTTCCAAATCCGTGTACTTCTTCACCAGGCGAAACAGCGCCCTTCCTGGTGATACACCCCCAATCACCAGATTACCACACAGTTCTATTCTATCCGCACCGCCCTTTTGCGCTTCCAGTGCCGATTCCACACTATCCGCACAAACTTCCAGACAATAAGGTTTCATATTCTTCTGCTCCTAATTCCTATAAATGCCAGATTCTGGACGCATATTTTGCTTCCAGCACAGCGTTGAATTCCCGTCCGCCGTCAATGTTGGCGCTCTTGTATACCGGAGGCTCATAGCCCTTCTCCAGCATATCCTTCAGAGCTTCATAGATCGTCTGCTGCAGAAGCAGGCAGGTGCTGAAGGAAGAGGTTCCGCAAACCTTGCTGTCCAGGCCCTCCAGTTCCAACGCTGCATCGCCAAACTGGGATTGATTATCCAATACCACATCCGCAAACTCATACAGAAGCTTTCCGGAAGAGTGGCGGGAAGTAGAACTCTTGGATACTTCCAATGCAGTTACAACAATCAGCTTGACGCCTTTTTCCTTAATAATCTGTGCCATCTCAATGGACATGGGATTTCTGCCTGAGTTGGAAATCAAAATCACCACATCATTAGGCTGAATATCAATGGTACGCATAAGGAAGGGAGCATTGCCCTCCACGCTTTCGAACATACCCTCCGCCTTGTCACGAATCACTTTACTCGGAATCAAACCACCTGCACGACCGCATACCTCAATGGCGCCTGCATAGGAATGTCCGCTTCCAAATGCCTGAATAATACCGCCGCTGCGGATCGCTTCCGAAATCAGCATAGCCGCCGCATGAATATTCTCCTGCTGGGTATCCTCCAGCTTTTTCATAATCTCACGAGCTTTTTCAAAATACTCAAATGCCATAATTTTAGTCATCCTTCCTAATCACGGTGTCGGAAAATCCCCATAGGAGGCTGCGGGGAATTTCCCGGCACCATTTATTCATTTTTTGCTTTTGATATTTTATTTTTTACTTATTCTTATTTATGCCAAGAATCCAATTGCATATAGTATGATGGACAGAACCATTACAATCAAAATTGCCTTTGTTGATGTCATGTTTTTCTTGCCAAGCAGCGTGTACACACCCGCTACCAAAAGTACCGGAAGCAGCTTGGGCATAATCTGATCCAAAACATCCTGGCCCGCAACCGTAACCTCTCCGGATACAAAGCTTGCGGCTACATTTACTCGAATCACCGAAGCTATCAATGCACCTACTACTGTGATACCAAGAAGGGTGGCTGCCTGAGTAATGGCATTCAGTCTGTCTCTGGTAGAGGTAACCATCTTCATACCCTGCTTATAGCTCATACCTACGGTAAAATAACGGCCGACCATAAGAAGCGCCTGTACAATCATCCACAGTACAACACCGGCGGGATTGCCGTTCACACCCATGTAAGCAGCAATGGAACCGAAAATCGTTCCGATCAGCACACCTACAATGGTATCGCCAACGCCTGCAAAAGGCCCCATCAAACCTGTCTTAATACCATTTACGGCTTCTTTTCCTTTAATTCCCTCAGACTCCTCAGTAGCCATATCAATACCAAGAATAAAGCCGCCCATATGAGGAGTGGTATTGAAGAACTGGAGATGATTGTGCATCATTTCCTTCAGTTCATCTTCTTTTGTATATAATTTTCTCAAAACCGGCAGCATCGCATAGAAATAACCGGGAGCCATCATTTTCTCATAGTTCCAGGTAATCTGAGATGCCATAATCCACCGCCAGCTAACCTTCTTAATATCTTCATCCGTAATCACTTGTTGATTAATCTTCAAATTCTCCATCTACCAAGTCCTCCTGACCACTATTTCCATTAACAGCTACTACATTCTGATTCTGTGCTCCATACTGCCTGAAAGAAATAATTGCTAACGCAAGACCAATAATTGCAACACCTACCATGGGAACTGCCAGATATGCAGCCAGGAAGAAACCAATCATCAGATAAGCAATGTAATCCTTTGTGGGCAGGTAACGCAGCAGGATTGCAATACCTACCGCAGGAAGCAGGCCGCCGGCTACGGACAGGCCGCCCATCAGCCAGTCGGGTAAATACTTAATAATCAAGTCTACCAGATCACTTCCGAAAATCAACATCAGGAATACCGGAATAGCTCTGGAAAGTCCCCAGGGAAGCGCTCCCATCCAGGTATTGCGTGCAATGGCTTTGAAATCTAATTTGTCAACGGCCTTTTCAATGCAGTTCTGAAAGAACACATTGCTGAAACGGGCGAGAATATCAAGCTGCACCATCAGAAGTCCTACCGGTACTGCCAGAGCAATGCCGAACTCCGCACCCTTACCGGATGTAATCGCAAACACCGTACCTACAATGGAACCCGTCATATAGTCCGGTATGGAAGCTCCGCCGTATGTACCGATGCCCAGCATCAGGAGCTGCAAGGTTGCGCCTACCACAAGGCCCGTGGTCATGTCACCCATAATAATGCCGGCGATTGTACCGATTATAACCGGCTGTCCTGCGCAGATATTGGTCATCAGGTTCTCACAGATGCCAAAGAACGCAAGAAATGTTAATAAAAGAATCTGCCAAAATTGTATTTGCATACTGTAAATCCTCCTTAATTAATGAAATCTTTAAATTTCTTTTTCTCATCATTGGGAATCATCTGAGCATAAACAGGAATGCCTTTTTCCTCAATGGACAGAATCTTCTTCTTTTCCTCAGGCGTACAGTATACGGACTTCTTAACCGTCTCACGCCCTTCCTTCTTTCCCATGTTCCCAATATTTACTTCTTTCAGCTTTACCCCGTTCTCAATCATCTGCAGAATAGTCTCCGGTTTATTTACAACAACGAACACTCTCTGCCCCGTATAATTTCCGGCATTCAGCTTTTTGCAGGCATTGTCAACCGTCAGAATGCTCAGCTTGATGCCTACCGGAACCGTTGCTTTCAAAGCCTCACGGCCTATAGCATCCTGCACGATCTCATCGCCAACCACCATAATACGGGTGATGTTCAAAGAGCGTGACCAGAATGTGGCGACCTGACCATGGATCAGTCTCTCATCCAGACGAAGATGTACAATTCCATTCTTTTCCGCAACCGCTGCGGGTTCTGTCGAGGCCGGCGCTTTTGCTTCCTCCGCCGTCTCCCCGCCTCCCTGGATTACTACGGATTCCTGTGCAGCCTTCACTGCCTCCCTCAAGGAATCTCCTGTGTTCAGAGCAATCAACATACCCAGATTCATTCCTGCCACCAGTGCAAGCTTTGGATAATCGCAGATCACAGGAGCTGCCGCATTGTAAGGCGTACCGCCCAGCAGATCCGTGATAATGCCGCCGCATTCATCCGCCCCATCCTTATTAAGAATGTCACGATAGGCTTGTTCCACCGCTTCCTTTGTCATATCATCCGTAAACGAAACAACCCGGAACAATGGCGCATCTCCTGTAATCATTTCACAGCTGGCCTTACATGCTGCCGCATACTGGCCATGTGAAGAAATAATGTAATACATGCACTTCCCTCCTTTTCCAGACTTTTCCCCAACCTTCATAGGCTAAAAGTCTTAATGCATGGAGATATTATACATGTAATTGCAAAATTAATAAGGAAATTTCGATTTTTGGAAACTTTTTTTGTATATTTCATCATCAATAGAGAAATAATGCAATTTATCATTTATACAAAACAGACAACCTCAAGTACCGCAACAGTAAACTGTATTTTTTTACCTGTCAAAACCCTTTTCAAAATTATTCACATTTGTTAAAGTACGCTTTCAGACGCATATTCTTCCCATTAAAAAAGCGGAGTCTTTCTCTTATCCGAATGACTCCGCCTTACTATAACACTTATTTTTGCTTCCAGCCCGTTAGAAGCTTTTCCATCTACAGCTGCTTTCTTTTTTACCCTTCCACATTACCTGACTGAACATCCTCAAACTCTTTTAAGATCTCTTCTGAAGGCGCCTTTGTTGCCAGGCTGACTCCCACAATCAGTGCCAGGCTAATCGCAAAGCCCACAGCCAGGGAATAAAGCCCGGTAGCAGCCCCCAGGGTCTGTCCATTTATAAGAGGCAGATAATCCCACACAAGAACCGTCAATGCACCAGAGACAATCCCCGCAATAGCCCCCTGAAGATTGGTTCGTTTCCAGTAGAGGGAAAGAACAACCAGCGGACCGAAAGCAGCGCCAAAGCCTGCCCACGCATTGGATACCAGCCCCATAATACTGCTGTCCGGATCCAAAGCAATCACATATGCCAAAACAGCTACTACTAACACGGTAATGCGGCTGATGCTTAATACCTTTTTGGAGTCTGCCTTCGGATTCATCACTTGATGGTACAAATCTTCGGATACAGCAGAGGCCGTAACCAGAAGCTGGGAATCTGCCGTGGACATGATAGCCGCCAGGATTCCGCAGAGGAACAGTCCGCCGACAAAGGGCAGTGCCAAATCCTGTGTAAATACCTTGGTAATCATCTCAATAAATACATTTTCCGTAGATCCGGCACCTTCCGTTCCCAGAACTACCGGATACAAATATGCACGTCCGATTACTCCCAAAATGCAGGCAAAAGTCAATGACAAGGTACACCAGATAATAGCTATCCAACGGGATTTTTTTATCTCCTTTTCATCCCGCACCGCCATAAAGCGCACCAGAATATGAGGCATACCGAAATATCCAAAGCACCATGCAAATTGTGAAAAAATCTCTATCCAGGAATATGCCTTTCCGCCGCTGTGCATTAAGTTCAGGAAAGAGTCGGAACCTCCTGCCACACCGCTTGCATCCAGAATCGAAGTCAGATTCCCGCTCCCCACCAGGCAGAGCGCCACAATAGGAACCGCAAGTATTCCCACCAGCATCAGCATTCCCTGAATGAAGTCCGTTACACAGACGGCCATAAAGCCGCCCATAAAAGTATACAGCAGAATAACCGCTGCGCCAATCGTCAGGGCAACCCGATAATCCAGTCCAAACACCAGATGAAAGAGCTTGCCGCCCGCCGCCAGAGCCGATGCCGTATAAACAAGGAAAAAGATCACAATAACTATGGAAGATACCGTAAGCAGTATCCGCTTCTTATCATGAAAGCGATTCTCAAAGTAAGCCGGCAGCGTCAGCGAATTATTGGCCCGAATGGTATATCGGCGTAACCTTCCGGAAACAAAGATCCAGTTCAGGATAGTTCCCGTAAGAAGACCGATGGCAATCCACGCCTGGCCCGTTCCATAAGCATAAACTGCGCCCGGCAGCCCCATCAGCAGCCAGCCGCTCATATCGGAAGCCTGGGCCGACAGCGCCGCCACCCAGCCGCCAAGCCCTCTCCCTCCCAAGAAGTAATCCTCCGAGTTGTTGGTCTTCTTCATATAGACAGCGCCAATCACAATCATCATAATCATGTACGCCGCAAAAGCGACAATAATCCACACTGTTGAACTCATTTCTAACACTCCTCCATTTTTTCATTCTTTCCGATTATAACAGTACTTTTAAAAAATCGCCAGATCTGAACATAAAACTAGACTAAAGTCTATACGTTATTCTCTACAAACAAGAAAATCCCTTGAAAATTCAAGGGATTTTCTCTATACTAATTATTATATCAGATGCAATTCCGAAAAAGGCGCAAAAAATTTGTGGAATATTTTAAAAAATTTTCTTTATTCCTCTTCACACTCCACATATTGCAAATTTATTCGCCCCAAAACATCCACAATAGCCTCTCTGCTCTCCTTAATCAGTAATTCAAGTTCTGCTTCCTGAAGCACTGCTGTCATCAGCATGGGCAGATTCATCCCGGCTAATAAAACTGCCCCATCCCTATCCGCCAGCAGCTGCAAAGCAAGGTTACAGGGTGTTCCTCCCAAAAGGTCACACAGTACCAAGACCTTCCCATACACAGACGCACTTTCATACGCCCGTGAAAGTTTATCCACAAATACCTCCGGGCTATCTGAGCTGTCCAGACATACGGCAAAAACCTGAGGACATGCTCCGCACAACATTTCCGCTGATTCCTTCAGTCCTTTTGCAAAGTGTCCATGACTAATCAATAGGATTCCTCTCATATCCCACTCCTTCCCTCAGCCTTTCAGCAGCTCCATAAAGTCCAACTCCGGATCTGTCGGAACCAATTGGGATGTAAAACGAATTTCTGCGCTTAATTCTTGAAACACTTTCTCATCCTCCGGCGTAACATTTACGGCTTTTTTTACAAATCGGGTATTTGTTTTTCCGGATATATTGCCTACATTCACTACATCCAGTTTCAGTCCCGCTTCTACTATGGATTTTAAGGTTTCAGTTCCCTTCACCACAATGAAAACCCGCTCTTTTTCATACTTTCCGCTGTTAATATTTTCCACAGCCTTTGCCGGCGAAAGAATAGAGAGCTTAAGCCCCTGCGGACACGCCATCTTTAATGCAATCTTCTGAATCTCTGTCTTTGCTGCCGCTGCGTCTATTACCATAATCCTATCTACTTTCAGATATCCGGTCCAGGCTGCCGCAATCTGGCCATGAATCAATCGCTCGTCAATCCGAACATTTACTATTTCTTTCCTCATCTATTTCATCCCTTTTACAAACTGCTCCGTAATAAAATGCGGCCTTGTAATGGCACTGCCGACAGTTACGGTCCAGGCTCCGCAGGAAAATGCCCGTTTTACCTGCTCCGGTCTGTGAAAACGTCCTTCCGCATTTACAGGGAGCTTTACTTTACTCACCAATTCTTCAATCAATTCATAATCCGGTTCTGTTAGCTGTCTGCTGTAATCCGTATACCCCGCAATGGTAGTTGATACAATATCCGCTCCGCTGTCCTCTGCCAAAAGGCCTTCTTCCAAAGTGCTGACTTCTCCCATAACAAGAACATCCAAATTTTCTTTTATCTCTCTTAAAAGCCCTTTTATATCCTCTTTTGTACGTCCTCCTCTAAGAGTAGCATCCACAGCTATGATATCTGCCCCGGCATAATAGACTGCTTGCGCTGCCTTTAGCGTCGGTGTTATCACAACATCCCGCATTTTATTATAATGCTCCGGCATAATCTTATTGATTCCAAAAATGGGCAGATCCACATTTTTCCGAATTGCGCTTATATTCTCCGGCCAGCTGGCACGGATTGCGCCGGCGCCGCCCTTATGGGCGGCAATTGCCAGCTTAACCATGATATCCACGCTGTAAAGGGGTTCATGTGCAAATGCCTGACAGGATACCACAAGTTCTCCGGAAAGGCTTTCTATTAATTTCTTTTGCTTTTCTCTCATTCCTTAGCTCCTTTAAGCAATGATCCCTAAAAATTTTCCAACCAGGCAAATGACAAACAGCCCAATCATAATCTTTCCCATGGATACCTTTTTCTTATCCATCAAATACCAGCAGGCTATTGTAATCAAAAGAGGAAGTGCGCCCGGGAAAATTCCATCTAATACTCCCTGAATGTTCATTGTCATTTCACCGGATGTATAACTCCAGCCAATTCCAAAAGAAACATACTGTCCTGTAATGCATCCTACAATTACCAGGCCCAGAATATTCGCAAAGCGTACCGCTTTATCCATAATACCGCTTTCGTAAATTGTCTGAACCGCATTAATCCCTGACTTATATCCCCACTTATATGTAAGCCAGGTAAAGGGAATCATAATCGCCAGCCACGCCACTGCATAAAACAAAGGTCCTGCGATACTCCCATTGTCACCCACGAGACCCAGACCAATGCTCAGAAGAATCGGGATCAGTGTTCCGATAAACAGAGAATCTCCGGTTCCGGCAAAGGGTCCCATCAAGCTTGTCTTTACGCTTTGAATCAACTCGTCAGGAACCTCTTTTCCGCATGCCCGTTCTTCCTCCATTCCAAGCGCAATCCCCGTAACCATAGCGCCTACCATAGGCTGTGTATTATAAAACTGCGTATGCCGCATCATCAGCGCTTCTTTATCTTCAATACTGTTATAAAGCTTATCTGCCATCCTGCCCATGACACCTGCAAAGGCAGGGGCTTCCATTCTTTCCATATTCTGACAGGACAGTGCAAACATCATCCAATATACATAGGATTTAAATACATCTTTTTGCGACAACTTTGATTTTACAGCAGCTTCACTCATCCTCTTCTACCTCCATTTCCCCGTTCTTTCCATCTGAACTTCCATAGCGAATATCCAAAAATCCCAAGAAGCAGGCCGCTATTGTAGCCGCTATAATCGGCATTCCAAGAACTTTAATCATTAAAAAGCCTATCAGAAAATATAGCAGCTCTATATTTTTCTTAAGCACAAATCGAAGCAGCATGGCAAATCCAACCGCCGGAAGCACTTTGCCAAAGGATACAAACGCATCGCCTAACCAGGTAGGAATTGCCGCAACTAAGTTGGTGATAAACTCCTGGCCAAAATAGCAGGCCAGAAAAATGGGGACAAAACGAGCTATAAATTGTACAACTGAGGCATAAATAGGTACATTTGACGCCTTTTTAATCTTTCCTTCCGCAATCCATTGCTCCTGTTTTCTTACCCAAAATACGTTAACGGATGCAACCACATAAACCAACGATACACCTAAAAAGCTTAAAGGAACCGCCAGACCCAGGGCATATTCCGTATCTGCTCCTGCTACCATGGCAAGAGGAATCCCCATCCATGCGGCAAAGTTCAAATCCGCCGGCATGGAGAGCCCCGGCGTAACGAGGCCAATATAAAGCGTCTGTACCGCAGCGCCCATCAAAATACCCGTCTGTACATCGCCTAGTATTATTCCGATTATCAAACCAGAGACCAGCGGTCTCCCCATAGTATACCATCCACCCAATTGTCCAAAGACCCAAGGGCTATAGTTCGATGACAAATATCCAAATAACGCTATCAGTATTGCCTGAAATATATTCATGTAATCCCTCCTAATAAAATCGTTATACAGTTTTTATACCCCATCCGCCTAGATCCGATACAGCCGTTCTATGTACTGTTTTTCCAGCTTCTCGTTGTATTCCCGGCCTCCGTCAATGTTCTGCGACTTATAAACCGGCGGCTGATATCCCCGTGATACCATAATCTCTGCCGCCCGGTAAGTTACAGCCTGCATCAAAACCGCTGTGGTAATTGTTGACATTCCGCACACCTTTGCATCCACGCCTTCCACATCCAGGCAGGAATCTCCCGTAGGAATCTTATTGTCCAAAACCACATCCGCAATCTCGAACAGCCGCAATCCGCTGCTGTGCCTGCTGGTCAGCCCTTTAGACGCCTCCAGCGCCGTAACTGCCACAACCTTAGCTCCTTTTTCTTTGCTGCCAAGAGCAATCTCCAGCGGAAGCGGATTTCGTCCGGAATTGGAAATCACAACCACCACATCATTTTCTCTTATATCAACCTTCTTCATAAATGTGCTTCCTACACCTTCTACCACCTCATAAGCACCGCCTGCCGGCTCCTTAATATTCTTGGTAGGGATAAAGCCACCTGCCCGATGGGTCAGCTCCAAAGCTCCTGCATTGGAATGCCCCGCACCAAAAGCCTGGATAATCCCGCCATTGATAATACTGTCCGCAAACAGACTGGCTGCTGCTTCTATATTTTCCTGCTCAGATGCCTTTACTCCTGCAAGCAGTGTTTCCACATAACTAAATACTTTATTCTCCACCTTTTCTCCTTTCTTTGTTACAATTTTCGGTTTACTTTAAATTCATGAATTTATAATTTATATTATTGATCTATTTTATGAATTTGTCAACCATTATATTGTAAAAAAGAAAACATTGTAATTAAATATCTGTTTTCTTTTCATTTTAACGATTTTTTCTGGAAATCTAAGTTTCCTTCTTGGAAATTTTCATTGATTATCGCTTTTTAATGTGTTACAATCATTAGCAAATTAGAGATTTTCTAAATTTTTACTGATTTTTATTTGAATTTTCAAGTCAAAATAATTGAACTATATAAGGAGAATTTCTATGTATAATGCAAGATTACACACTGTTTCTGACAAGCTTACAAAAGCCGAAAAGAAAATTGCAGATTATTTGGAAGACTATACCAAAGAGGGACAAATTATGACCTCCTACGAACTTGCCAAGCAGCTGAACATTGGACAATCTACGATTATTCGTTTTTCAAAAAAGCTGGGCTACAACAGCTTTCGGGATCTCCAAGTGGATCTGGTCCACACTCCCACAGCCTCTGCAATTGAAGACATCGCAATAAACGAATCAACCCATGCAACCAATTTTAAAATCACAAAGCAATATCAGGAAATCATCGATCTCACTTATGCCCAAAATAATGATGCCATCATCGAGGAAACTATTCGACGCATTAAAGGAGCCAACCGAATTCTTATTCATGGCATTGGCAATTCCAATCTATTTGCACAGTATTTTGCCAACCAGCTTACTACCATTGGAGTTGTCACCTTTACCAGCGGCAATAATCACGTTATTTACTCAGCTATTTCCTGTTACACGCCAGAGGATCTTGTCATCCTTATATCTGAATCCGGAGAAACTCCGGAGATTCTTCAGGCCGCAAAAATTGCACAAAACCACCTGGTTCCTGTTATCTCCATGACCCGGGCCGTAAAAAATAAGCTCTACGACTATTCCGATATTATTCTGCGCACTGTAAACCGAATGAGCCGAACCCGCTTGGAGACTATGACTATGCGCTGCTCCCAGCTTTGCCTTATTGATATGATTTATTTAAACCTCTTCAAAACAGATTATGAACGTTTCTTAAATGCCTTGGACAACTCCAGAACCATCTGTGCTACTAAGGATAAATAGGTGAGGTATGTAATTCTATAGCCTAATCCTTTGATTCGATAAACACATAAATATAAATCTGCTTTTTTATATAACTTTCCTTTTTATTA
>NZ_JAYMNS010000039.1:0-36102 GCF_036941035.1 Candidatus Merdisoma sp. JLR.KK006
TTTGTGTTGTCTCCTGCGACAGCTTTTATATATTACCACGCCGTTTTTTGGTTGTCAACACCTTTTTTTATTTTTTTTGACAATTTTTTTATAGTCTTTATATTTTATTAACAGTTTATTTTAAGGAAACTCTGTCACGGATTCCTTCGTAGTCTCCATCGCCCGTTTTGCCAGCTCCGCCGCTGTCCCGCTGCTGTCCATGGACAGTTCCATATAAGCCATCTGATTCAGCCCTGCAACGGTACGGTACTTCTCTGCATTGGCAGCCGTACGGAGCGCAGCTGCTTGGAAGGGTGTTGCACCGGGAAGATCACAGCAGAACAATACCTCTTTTTCTCCCAGTCTCCCAAGCAGCTCATCCATATGAGCCTCCAGCTCCGCCCGATCCTGTTCCTTTGTAAAATTCAGAAAATGCATATTTTCCGGAACCCCTGTAACCATTTCCAGATTGGTGCGCACACCCTCGCCATAGCCTCCATGTCCAATCACAATAATCTCTGTCATCACTTATCCTTTCCAAAAGGGGCGCTGCTGAGCATTTGCAGCAGCCCCTGTAATATTTTTATGCATATACGCCGCAGGCGAATCCAATGGCTGTAAGTATCGCCGCCAGCACCAGAATCAATCCCATCAGTTTCATGGGAGACCATTTTTTCTTTGCATACAGATAGTATACAAACAAGGTCAGCCCAAGGGGCAGGATGTTCGGGAAAACGGAATTGAGCATACTGTCTGCATTGAACAACACCTGTGCCTCCAGAACAGTATCTGTGGTTACATCATACACATCCTTCACAATCTGAATCGGCAAAGACATGCTCACAAAGGAGGCTGTCAGAGCGCCTACTACAATAAGTCCCATAATGGTCATGGTGTCTGTCAACATATCCAGTTTTCCGTTAGCCATGAACTTCTGCATCCCCTCAAGTCCGGTATGATAGCCGAATTTGTACAGCTTCCAGCTGATAATGCAAGTGCATATTGGATAAATCACCATATACAGCACCGGTCCGGCCCATGCCACAGAAGCATTTGCCTGGGAAATAGAAAGGCAGATCGTCAGTAAAATCGGAATGATGGTTGCCACCCACAGGGAATCACCGATGGCCGAAGTCGGACCAATCAATGCAGTCTTTACACTGCCGATGATCTCCGGTGTACACTCGCCGTTAGCGTTGGCCTCCTCCATACCACAGACAATGCCGTTGCAGATGGAGCCAACCTGTGCCTCTGTATTAAAGAGGGTCACATGACGCTTCAATGCCTCTGCCTTTTCTTCCTTTGTATCATACAGCTCATCCACCACCGGAGCCATAGCCTGTCCGAATGCCATGCCAAGCATACTCTCCGCCTGCTGAGAGCAGCCGTTCCAGAAGAACCAATTCCAAAAGGATTTCTTTAAGGTCTTTTCACTAATTTTCTTTGCCATAATCATTCCCTCCCTGCCAATTTGTCAATGACTGTAAAATAGAGAATCGCCGTTATCACTGCCACAACTGCCACACCCATCATGCTCAGTCCAAAATATGTCACCAAAATAAAACCAACCAGGAAAACAGCAAAATGATACTGCTTTTTCAACAGGAAGGACAGAATAATTCCCATTCCAAGAGCCGCCATCATGCCGCCGAATACGCCAAGAAGCGTAGTCACCCATCCGGGAATCATGCTTGCGAAATCTCCCTGGCCGGAAGCCGCTGTCATGGAGCTTAACACGATTACTGCAGGTATAAAGCGGCAGGCAAAGCCAATGAGCTGTCCGAATACTACGTTTGGTATGTACATTTTCTTTGTCTCGCCGGCTTCTGCATACTTATTGGCAACACGATTTAAAGGAAGATTAAGTGCATAGGATACATTCCACATCACGCCGCCCACCAGACCGCCGATTCCTGCAAACAGCACTGCCAGACCGATAACCTCCGTGGTTCCCATACCTTTCCCGAATACCAATGCTCCTGCTGTGCCGATATAGGTTGCATAGGATAAATCCCAGGCAACAGCGCCTCCAGGAGTTACATTTCCCATATACATAATCTGTAAAGGAACACCCACAAGCATGGCGGTGGACACGTCACCCATAATAACCCCTACTACAAAAGAAGCAACAAGGGGTCTTCCCAGTGTGTACCATCCAATGGTGTTGCCTACAATGGAGCCAATTGCTCCCAGATATACAAATAGTGCTATTAAAATAATCTGAACCATATTCATATCTCATTCTCCTATTCCAGTTCCGTAATATTCTTCCAGGTCACCTTTATCTAAATAGTTTCTTTGAATGCCTTCCAGGTCACCTTGGAGGCATTGGGCAGCTGATGGAACACAATGTCCATTCCCTTATCCGCAAGTTCATCCAAAAGCTTTACGTCTGCCTCGCTCAGATAGAAAATGCCTGTGGCTCCGCTTACTTTGTGAACCGTATCCGGCCGTTTTGCCATATTTCCCAGAATCAGTTGTTCGCAATCCCGGATGTTTTCTCCCAGCTCCCCGAGTTTTTCCGGCACTTTCACAATGACCAGCCGGTTCTTGTTGCTCTTTTCCTTCAGAAGGTCATTTGCCTCTGCTGTAGTGACAATGTTTGTCACATAATTCTTCGGGACTCCCATGGTTAAAATAGATTTCAGCATAGGATTCTGCGCACTGACATCATCCACTGCAATAATTTCCTCAATTTTGAGTGTCGGGCACCATGCCACAATGGTCTGGCCATGAATCAGCCTGTCGTCCACCCGTACATATAATTTTCCCATCACCATTCTCCTTTTATTCCAGTTCCGTTTCCAGTACAACGAAAATTAAGTTTTGGATAGTTTGACGCAGAATATTCTTCTGAGAGTGCTGCTTTACAAACGCAGTCGCAGCAGTGGCTGCGGCGAGGCTTGATGAGTAGTGCTATCAGGAAAATAGGCAAGTCAAACTGCCAATAACTTAATATTCGTTGTACTAGGGTATACATTTCCGCACAAACCCCCTATTCTTCTTCAGCAGCCCCACAGCCGTCTCCCGGTCTGTTCCAGTGAGAATCATAACAATGGCTTCCTTAGTAGAATATCCCGTTTCCTCTAAAATCTGCTCAGCCTTCTCATAATCACAGCCTGTGCTCTGCATCACGATTCCTTTTGCCCGTTCTACAAGTTTCTGATTGGTCGCCTTCATATCTACCATCAGATTGCCGTACACCTTCCCAATCCCAACCATAGAAGCAGTGGAAATCATATTGCAGATAAGCTTCTGGCAGGTTCCGGCCTTCAGCCTGGTGGAACCGGTGAGAATCTCCGGCCCTGCATTTACCTCAATGGCTATCCGGGCAAGCCCGGAAATGGCCGCTCCCGGATTGCAGCTTATGCTGATGGTTCCGGCTTCCACTAAAGCTCCGTACTTTAAGGCCCCCATACAATAAGGTGTCCTTCCGGATGCTGCAATAGCACATACCACATCCTCTTTTTTAAGCCCAAGCTTTTTCAAATCCTCCACAGCCAGGCTTTCCGAATCCTCGGCTCCTTCCACAGCCTTAATAAAAGCTCCGCTTCCACCGGCAATTACGGCCTGGACCTCATCTGTCGTGGAAAAGGTAGGCGTGCACTCCACCGCATCCATAATGCCGATCCTTCCGCTGGTTCCGGCTCCCACATAGATGAGCCGGCCGCCCTCATTCAATGCCTGCACCACACGCGTAACTGCTTTTTCAATCTGAGGCAGCGCTTTTTCTACCGCATCCACCGCCCGTCTGTCTTCCTCATTCATAATGCGTAAGATTTCTCCCGGGGACAGAAGATCCAGCTCCATAGTTCTGGGATTTCTGGTCTCCGTATTCAGATGGCTGATTTTTACCTTTTGTCCGCTCATAGCCCTTACCACAGCTCATTCTCAATGAGACTGGCATACATATAGTTCACTGTGAAACCGCTGCTGCCGCACTCAATCTGACGCACCTTTCCATTGGTTGTATAATATGGAATATATGGAAAATCATTGATTTCCCCGTTAAATACCTGGTATTCCTTAAGCCCTGAGAACCATTGCTCTTTCTCTTCCTCGTTCAGAACGAAATATGCCTGCGGCAGGAAGCCTACCAGATCCTCGAAGGTCTCTCCGTACACAAGACGGATGGGATTTCCCTTTCTTCTTAAAGCTTTCACAGCAGTTGTAACAGCATCATGGGTATTGATATGTCTTGGATGCATGGAGCCTCGCCAGTGGGTGATTACCAGTTCCACCTGTTCCTCTTCAAAATACTTCTCAAGCCTTGCCGCAAACTCCTCCGTAGACGGCATACTGCTGGAAACATAGCCCAGCCAGATGGTATCTCCTCCCAGTGCTTTTGCCGCTCTCTGGTTCTGATCAAGCAGAGACTTAAGATATGCATCCTTTTCCTCCTGTGTGGCATCCGGGTCCTCCAGTCTTCCCTGGGTCACATGGATAAAGGTGCAGTGTGCGCCCTCCTTTGCATATTTCAGCATCAGGGGGCCTCCCATAAGCTCTGCGTCAAGGGAATGGGCCCCGATGCTGACAATGCGTTTCATTGCTGCCATAAATTAAACTACCTCCTTTCCTACAAATCCTTTTTGTAGGATGTAAAGCTCCGGAACACATGAATTCCATGCCGCTCATAGTAGCGCCGCCCCGGTTCATCTGTAGAAACAAAATACATATGGTAAACTCCTCTTTTTGCCATCTCAAGCTGTGCAAAGTCAAGAAGAATACTTCCAAGCCCCTCATTTCTCATAGCCTTATCAATTCCAATGGGGCCAAATCTCATGGGATTGCCGTCAATCATCCGCATACAGAAGCCGCAGATCTTTCCTTCGGGACTTAACACCAGCAGAATCAAATCCTCTGCCGTCCCATTCTGCATGGCTATAAGCGCATTGCGCTTCCAGCCTCCCCCAAACTGATTCTTATTAAATTCCAGAAGCTCCAGTGCATACTCATAGGTAAAATTAATAAAACAATAGCCTTTTTTCTTAGCCGCCTCCATTCTTTCCCTGGCCTCCGGGCTCATCTGATAGCCATGAAGATCCTTGCACATGGAGTAATCCTTTTTTCCGGGAGCATACCCAAGCTTTTTAAAAAACGCCGCAGCTGCCGGATAATTTACCTCATCCACACCCGGAAAAAAGTAGCTGGGACTGTAAGCGCTTAAGGTAATATTCTTCGCACCGGCACGTTTCATGTCTTCCTCTGCCCGGTTCACAAGAGCGGTTCCAATCCCTTTTCTCTGAAATTCCTCTGCCACAAACATGACCACAATCCATCCCCGGTCCGGCTCCAGGCCCCGTTCCATATAGGGAAATTTCCTGCGCATCCCCAGGCAGAAGCCCACAGGCTTTTCATTCTCCAGGGCAATATAGCAGAGAGAAGGATCAAAGTTTTCGTCAAATAATGCCTGTTTCCTGAACTTTTTTACAGTAAGCGGATCAAAATGGAGCGTCCGATTCCATAAATCCACGACTGCTTTTTCATGCTTCTGTGTATAAGTTACAATTTTCATTTCTGCCTCCTTATGTTACAAATGAAACTGTATTTCTTTGAAACGTCATTATTAGATTTTTCCAAATGTTTTGACGCCTTACTTAATATATTAACATGTTGTTTTATATGAATAAATAATATATTAAGTTTTAAAAAATTGCAATAGGCAAATTGAAAAAAAGCAAAACCACCAAATCGGAGGCTCTGCCTTTGTATACTTTGCCCTAAATTCAAGCAAATTCTTATTATCTGTGCCGAGACAGACAGCTCTGCCAGCATGTCCATCTGAATCACTGTTCACAAAAATGAAATCATTTTAAATCTTGATCGTCACATTTACAGAATACCAGTCTTTATGAAAATAGGTTTCCGAATATTCCACCACCTTGTCCTCGTCATTGTAGGCCGTCCGCTTGATGAAAAATGCAGAATTGCCCTTGGGTATTCCCATAAGCTCCGTGATATGTGCATCCGTCACATCCCGGACCGAGTAATTCTCCACCGCCCATGTAGGCTTCCTTCCAATAGAGTCCAGAGTTTTATAGAAAGACTTACGTTCATAAATCTCCTGGGCCTGCTTAAGGCTCAAAATCCGGCTGTCTATATAGGAAATATGGTATGCTACCGGATCTTCATTTGCCATGCGGACACGCTTTACCCGAATCACAGACTGCTCCGGTGCAATATCCAGAGCCTCTGAAATCCGCTTATCAATAATCTCCTCTATGGCGTCCACATAGAGATCAATTACATACTTCTGCTCCAGCAGCTCTTCGCTGAAGCTTATGGAGGTCAAGGCTCTTATCATCTGCTTTTTCGCCACAAAGGTTCCCACACCCTGGACTCCGTTTAAATATCCCTGGCTAATCAAATCGGAAAATGCTCTCCGCACAGTGATTGTGGATACGCCGTATCGCTGCTTTAAAACAGATTCACTGTCAATCCGATCCCCCGGACGCAGACGTCCCTCTTTGATGGCTTCTATGATATCTTCCTCAATCTTGCGGTACTTCACGTCTTTTGCACACATATAAACCTCCGGATTTTCCCTTTTATTAATATGCTAACATAGGATTCACGTTTGTCAAGAGAAAAATCTGTCATCCATTAATTTATCCGTTTGCTTACCGCAGGCCTTCTAAACCGTTACGATCCTTTCTCATACTCTCCCGCCAACAATGCCACTACCAGAAATCGATTCTTTGGCGCATCTCCTATGCAGGTAGACAAGGTCAGAAGGCGGCTCCCAAATGGCACCTCCATGTTTTCCCTTATAAGTCCGGGAGAATTTCGCAAATCCTCAATAAAGCTCATGAAGGCTTCCTCTTCCTCAAAATCGTAAAACCCCGGAAGGTATGCGTCGGAAAACTGTACTGCAGCAAATATCTGATACAGCAGCGTCCGATCCGGCAGATGAATATATACATAGGGCTGCTCCTCAAAAAATGCGGAATTTTCATAATCATGAAGACTTCCGAACATGGTGTCATTTTTCATATTATGGCCGTAAAGGATTGTCTGATGAGCGGAAAAGTCCTTTGGATGTATGGGCTCTGAATAAATGCTTCCCGGCAGGCCGGACACATGATCTATGGTATGGTTCAGATAATACTCATCCTGAACAGGATGCTGCAGGACCGGGTAATCCACTTTTGTTCCCGGAATGAAAATCCAGGCATAGACATCGCGGTTCTGTTCCTTTAATGCCGTAAAATCCACTGTGTTTTCTATGCGAAGGGAGGGGGCTACCTCTCTGGATATTTCCTTCAATGCCCTTTCTTCCTCCTCGGCCCGTGCAGCTGCTTTAGCCTTTGCCTTCTGTACTTTTGCTGTCATTGCCGCCTGGAATCCTGCTCCTTCCTGGAGACTTCTGCCCTTTTCCCCTAAAAGTGCCTCAAACAAAGCTTCCGTCCGGCCGCTTTTCACCCAGAAGCAGGCCGCAAAAATCAGAGAGACTGTAAGCATAGTCCCCAAAAGTATGAAAATCCTGTTTCTGACTTGTTTTCTTTTCTGTCTGATTCGTTCGTTCATGGCAATCTCACAGTTGCTATCCATTCAGCAATCATAGGTTTCTTCTATATTATATGGTCAATCAAAAAAGTTTTCAACAGTAAACCCCTGCGGCAACCAAAAATTGCGCAATAGTTGGTGGATGTAACAAAGTATTTGGGGTAAAATGAAGTCTAGAAATCCATCCGGGAAACCGAATACCCTTTGGAAAGTGCAAAACTGAAATAGGAAGGAGTAGAAATTTATGTACATTATGACAACTTTTATGATTCTAGCTTTGATATTTTGGCTTGCTGTTACTGCAGCGTTAATTTACCTGTTTATACTGCTTGTCAAGGCACTCAAAAAGTACATCGCTTCAAAAGAAGTAAGAGCGGAAAAAAGTATCGTCCGTAAATCTCTTGGTGAATTTCTGAAAGAAAACCGGCTCCGCTGCAGGATGACCCAGGAATTTGTGGCAGAATCCTTGGGCGTCAGCAGACAGGCTGTTTCCAAGTGGGAAGGCGGAATCTCGGACCCAAGCACCTCAAACCTTCTGGCCCTGGCCAAACTTTATGGAGTGCCAGCGGAAGAATTGCTGCGGAATATAGGAATATAAGTCTATTCCTTTACCCATTACGCTCTGACACGATCCTCCGGAAATGTTTTTTAAAACAGCAGAGAAAGTACTTTTACTCTATCATATGTATTTTCTTGGCTGTCCGTTATCATCTTGGAGAAAAGATCCGCATGAAACATTAAAGCTTATACCCACCGGGTAATAGACGAACTGCACCAAGAAATACAGAAAATTACAGAATAAAAATAAGGGGCATGCTATACAAGCGTGTCCCTTATTTGTTAGTTACCTGTTAGTTATGTGTTAGTTACCATGTCTTTTTGATACTTTTTCACTCTTCCGCACAAGTCTAACCAGGCTGCATAAATACGCTATTCTTAGAACTTCCCGGCCTTCGCCGCTTCCTCGATGGAAACAGCCACAGCCACAGTCATACCAACCATGGGGTTATTGCCTGCGCCAATAAGACCCATCATCTCTACGTGAGCCGGTACGGAAGAGGAACCTGCAAACTGAGCGTCAGAGTGCATACGTCCCAGCGTATCGGTCATACCATAGGAAGCCGGTCCTGCTGCCATGTTGTCCGGATGAAGAGTACGTCCCGTACCACCGCCGGATGCAACGGAGAAGTATTTCTTTCCTGCTTCCAGTCTCTCCTTTTTGTAGGTACCTGCTACCGGATGCTGGAAACGTGTAGGATTGGTGGAGTTGCCGGTGATGGATACGTCTACGTTCTCCTTCCACATGATAGCAACGCCTTCGGGAACGCTGTTAGCGCCATAGCAATTAACCTTTGCACGAAGTCCCTCTGAGTAAGCTTTTCTGAACACTTCCTTTACCTCATTGGTGTAAGGATCGTACTCGGTCTCTACATATGTAAATCCATTGATTCTTGCGATAATCTGAGCAGCGTCCTTTCCAAGACCGTTCAGGATAACACGCAACGGTTTCTGACGAACCTTGTTGGCCTTCTCAGCGATACCGATAGCGCCCTCTGCGGCCGCAAAGGATTCATGACCTGCCAGGAATGCGAAGCACTCGGTCTCCTCCTCCAGAAGCATCTTGCCAAGGTTTCCATGTCCCAAGCCTACCTTACGGGTATCTGCTACGGAGCCGGGGATACAGAAGGACTGAAGTCCCTCACCGATTGCTGCTGCTGCGTCTGCGGCCTTGCGGCAGCCCTTTTTGATTGCGATCGCAGCGCCTACGGTGTAGGCCCAGCATGCGTTCTCAAAACAGATAGGCTGAATGCCCTTAATCTGATTGTATACGTCAAGGCCCGCATCCTTTGTAATCTTCTCTGCCTCTTCCAGGGAAGCGATGCCGTAGCTGCCTAATACCTCATTGATTTTATCAATTCGTCTTTCATATGATTCAAATAATGCCATCTTTGTCTACCTCCTCGCTTATTCCTGTCTCGGGTCGATGATCTTCACTGCGTCATCTACGCGTCCATACTGTCCCTGTGCCTTCTCCCAGGCTGTGTTGGCATCGTCGCCCTTCTTGATGAAATCGGTCATCTTGCCAAGATTTACAAACTTGTAGCCAATGATCTGATCCTCTGCGTCCAGAGCGATTCCGGTTACATAGCCCTCTGCCATCTCCAGGTAACGAGGTCCCTTTTTCAGAGTTCCATACATGGTTCCCACCTGGCTTCTAAGACCCTTTCCAAGGTCCTCAAGACCAGCTCCGATAGGAAGTCCGTCCTCAGAAAATGCGGACTGTGTTCTTCCGTATACGATCTGCAGGAACAGCTCTCTCATAGCTGTATTGATTGCATCACAGACAAGGTCAGTGTTCAGTGCCTCAAGGAGAGTTCTTCCAGGAAGAATCTCAGATGCCATGGCTGCGGAATGGGTCATTCCGGAACATCCCAGAGTCTCTACCAGCGCTTCCTGAATGATGCCCTCTTTTACGTTCAGGGTCAGCTTGCAGGCTCCCTGCTGAGGTGCACACCAGCCTACACCATGTGTCAAGCCGGAAATATCTTTGATCTCTTTTGCCTGTACCCACTTTGCTTCTTCCGGAATCGGAGCAGCGCCATGATTTACGCCCTGTGCTACCGGACACATCTTCTCAACTTCGTGTGAATAAATCATTTTAAAACTCCTTTCAAGTTAAGTTAAAATCTTAAGCGACCGCCGTAGGGTTTCTAGGGCTTGTCGCATTTGATTATATTTTCTCATAATTTCTGGAAATAGTCTAGTGGTTTTTTGAATTTTTCGGTAATGGAATAACGGACGCCGCCGTGAAGAATTTTTCCTTCCTGCCCTGCTCCGCCCAGAGGGCTAACACGCCTGGCAGGAAGGAAAAATTCTTCACGACGGCTGTTCGTGGGGGTGTATGGGTGGCTGCTGCCAGGATGTATAGCCTGTGGAGTTATTGCCAGCGGTTGTTCGTGGGAGTGTATGGGATGGCTGCAGGGAAATTTGGGGATGTTATATGAGCCTTCGGCCCATGAGGACGCCCATCATGGAAGCCATCATCAGGCCCCTTGTCCAGCCGCTGGAATCGCCCAGGCAATAGAGGCCCTTTACATTCGTTGTAAAGTCCGGCGTCATCTGGATTCGGTTGCTGTAGAACTTAAGCTCCGGCGAATAAAGGAGCGTCTCATTGGCTGCAAAGCCGGGAACTACGTGATCTACGGACTGGATAAAGTTTATGATGTTTATCATGGCACGGTAAGGCATCGCTGCCGTTATGTCGCCTGCTACCGCATCCGGCAGGGAGGGACGCACGTTAGACTGAGCCAGCTCTTTTTGCCAGGTTCTCTTTCCGCCCAGAATGTCCCCGTAGCGCTGTACCAGAATCTTGCCGTCGCCCAGCATGTTTGTAAGCTCTCCCACTTTCTTTGCATAGGCAATGGGCTGATTGAAAGGATGGGTAAAATTGTGGGAGCAGAGGATGGCAAGGTTGGTGTTGCTGGATTTCAAATCCTTGTAGGAATGGCCGTTTACTACTGCCAGATCGTTGTCGTAGTTTTCCTGGCTCACAAAGCCTCCCGGGTTTTGGCAGAAGGTGCGGACCTTGTTTTTAAAGGGCAGGGGGTAGCCGATGAGCTTGGATTCGTAGAGTATGTTATTGACATCCTCCATGATTTCATTGCGCACCTCTACACGGACGCCGATGTCTACGGTGCCCGGCTCATGGGCAATTTTGTGCTGCTCACAGAGCTTTTCCAGCCAGTCCGCACCCTTGCGGCCGGTGGCAACTACTACATGCTCTGCGTGAATGGTTTCTTCCTCTGCACGGGTTCCCGCCTTTTCGATAACGACGCCCCTGCAGGTGTCCTGCTCTACGATCAGGTCTCTGCACTGATAGCCAAATATGATTTCTACGCCGTGGTTTATTAAATACTGTTCAATTTCGTAGTAGATTTCCTGGGCCTTTTCGGTTCCCAGATGACGGATGGGACAGTCTACCAGCTTTAAGCCTGCCTGGATAGCCCGCTTGCGCACATCCTTGACGCCCTGTTCGTCGCTGACGCCCTCTACTTTTGTGTCTGCGCCGAATTCCAGATAGATTTTATCTGTGTAGTTTATCATTTCCTGGGCAAAATCCTCTCCGATGAGCCTCGGCAGATCGCCGCCTACCTCATAGCTTAGGGAGAGCTTTCCGTCGGAAAATGCACCGGCTCCGGAAAATCCGGTGGTGATGTTGCAGTAAGGCTTGCAGTTTACGCACTCCTTTGTCTTGGATTTGGGGCAGGTCCGCTTTTCCACCGGTTTGCCCTTCTCCACAAGAATTATTTTCTTTTTGCTTCCCTGCTTCAGCATCTCAAGTGCCGTGAAAATTCCGGCCGGCCCTGCTCCAATGATACAAATGTCTGTGTTCCTCATAATCTTCCTCCATTCCAGTTCTGCAAGCTTCCGTTCAGCATGCAATAAACACAGATGTATTTCCGCCCCCAAAAGCCTATGTCCGTAAATCTATCCAGGTACTGAGCGGATGATTTCTGTTTTTACTCCAATTCCGAAATATTTATAGCTTTTTCTTCTTTTCTTACTCTTCCCCCGTTTTTCCGGCCCATACCTTTGCATTACACTTCACAAAACCTATAATTTCCTGTAAAAAAATACCGCAATGATGATACAGCCTCTCCTTGGGGGAGACCTATAGTCAACTATTACGGTAGTTGGTAGAAACATTCAACCTATTATGAATTTATATAAGTCCAAGTCACTATCAGTGTACAAAAAATTCCTGTTTTTGTCAAGGTAGTGAAAATCTTCCCTTCACTCTTTCAAGAACTGATAGAACTGCTTGTTAAAATCCGGAGCCGCCGCATCTTGGCTCCCCCGTCCGTCCTCACACAAAATTCACCAGCAAAAACCGCCCAACCGCCCAAAGCATCAGCAAATGCCCCGGATAAAACCCATAGAAAAAGTACTTCGGCTGCCTTCCCCTCTCCCCATTGTAAAGGGCAATCAGCAAAAAGGAAAAAGCCGTCGGCCACTCCAAAGAATTAAACGCCACAAGAACAAACACACAGACAACGGCCCGAAGCCATGGCCGTTCCCGCAATAGATACATAAGCACAATCACCAGAACCCCCACGGCCCCATAATCCGTCAGCAAAAGCTGCGCCGCAAAAGCCGGCAGCAAAAGCCCTAGGGGAAGCCGCCAAACCTGCTGTCTCCATCCCTTCAAAATCCACACGGCCAAAAGCCCCATAGCAAGGGTCAGAAATACATTCTGTCCCCCCGTAAAAAAGAGCATATTGTGAAAAGCCAGATCAAAAGGCACCTCGGACAAAAGGGCAAACAATGTCAGACGAAGCATATATTTTCCCATATCCCGGGTATGGACGGCCCCCTCCACCAGCAAAAAGCAAAAGATAGGAAAGGAAACTCTTCCAATGAGACGCAGATAGATGTCAAAATCATACCATGCCATAATCTGCTCTCCGGTAAGCCGCCCGGCCAGAGGAGACGTGCCATGAGCATTCATTACAAACACCTCAATAAGGCATGCTCCCACATGATCAATCAGCATGGTAAGAATGGCAATCCATTTGAGTGCACTTCCGGTTAACGGCTTTTTCATGGGTATACTCACCTCTTCTCTGCTACCTCTCCCTGCTTTTTATAGATAGAATTAGCCGGAACAACGCCCCGCACGGAGGACAGGGGATAAATATTGCTGTTTCTTCCAATCACAGTTCCCGGATTCATGACTGTTCCGCAGCCAACCTCCACCTCATCGCCGATCATGGCTCCGAATTTCTTGATTCCCGTCTCAATATCTCCTTCCGGTGTATGAACCTTTACCAGAAGCTTATCGGACTTTACATTAGAGGTAATGGAGCCGGCTCCCATATGAGCCTTATATCCTAAAATAGAATCGCCCACATAATTGTAGTGAGGCACCTGCACCTTGTTAAAGAGAATCACATTTTTAAGCTCCGTTGAGTTCCCTACTACAGCCCCCTCTCCTACCAGAGCATTGCCACGGATAAAGGCGCAGTGACGTACCTCCGCATTCTTTCCGATAATGGCAGGCCCGGTAATCGATGCTGTGGGTGCCACCTTTGCGGAACGGGCAATCCAGATATTCTCTCCTTGTTTCTCATACTCTTCCTCGCTTAAGGTTGCTCCAAGCTCCAGAATAAAGGCGCTAATCTTCGGCAATGCCTCCCATGGATAAGTCACCTCTGACAGCAGCGGTGCAGCCAATGTCTCGGTCAATGTGTACATGCTTTTTACTTCCAATTCTTTCATAATCTTTCTACTCCTTCTTCTTTTCTATCTTCTCTCCTATAAAAATACATTTTTTTCACAAAAGCATTTTTATTTTCTATCAACGCCGGAGCTTGTAGTATTCCTCTGCTCCTTTTCTTTCCCCTGCTGCCCGGAAGCCTTATCCCCGGATTTTTTCTTCCCAGCCTTGTAAAACCCCGAAGCCGCATCAAAGCAGGGCTTAAGGGCTCTCCGGTAATCGGCTCCCAGCACCGCCTGGGTCTTATCGGTAATAAACTTCTCCAGCTTCTGCATATAGAACTCTTCCGTGATACTGCCCTCCGCCATCTGGGTCAGGCCCTTTTCCCAGCTTGCCGTAAGCTCCGGATTCAGGAGACTGTAAATGGAAGCCCTGACCACATCATAGATCATTTCTCCCAACAGGGTCGGCGTAATGATCTGGGTCTTTGCATTTAAGGCTATGTATTTATTATTCACAAGCTTTTTCAGAATCTCCGCCCGGGTAGCGCTGGTTCCAATGCCGCTTCCCTTGATCTGTGCCCGAAGCTCCTCATCCTCAATAAGCTGTCCGGCATTTTCCATGGCAAGAATCATAGAGCCGGAATTGTACCGCTTGGGAGGCGATGTCTCCCCTTCCTTAATAACAAAGTCTCGGACCTCCACCATGTCGCCCTTTTTAAGCCCCTTTAAAATCTCCAGAAATTCCGTATCACAGCGGACATCCTCTGTCTCCTCGCCCTTTTTCTTACTGCTGTCCCCGGAGCTTCCCGGCATCACCTTCAGATACCCTTCCGACAGCAGAATCTTAAAGCTGGAAAAAAACTTCTCCCCTCGAACTGCTGTCACAAGCTGCACCTTCTGGTACTCCGCAGCCGGATAAAAGATTGCCAGGAACCGCCGGGCAATCAGCTCATAGATCTGCTCCGACAGCTTTGACAGGCTTTTAAGGACCCCATAGCCCTGGCCCGTGGGAACAATGGCATAGTGATCCGTAATCTGCTTATCGTTCACATACCTGGTCTTTGCAAGGTTTTTCCAGGAAGTCCCCGCCAGAACCTCCCCTGCAAAGGTGGACAGCTTCTGGTAATTTCGAAGCCCTCCGATATTTCTCCCAATCTCCTTGGCCGCCGCTGTGGACAGCACACGGGCGTCTGTTCTGGGATAGGTCACAAGCTTTTTCTCATACAGCTCCTGGACCACCCGAAGGGTCTCGTCGGGACTGATTTTAAAGAGACGGGAGCACTCGTTTTGAAGCTCCGCCAGATTGAATAATAGTGGCGGATTCTTTTTCTCCTTTTTTCGTTCCAAGGAAAAAACAGTGGCCTTGACCGGCTGTTCCTCTTTTAAAAAGCAAATCAGTTCCTCCGCATCTTCCTTTTTCTTAAAGCCATTTTCCTTATAAAGCTTGGGGGACTGAAAATAGGCGGAACCCTCTAAAGCACGCCACTCACCTCTGGCCTCCCTGCCCTTTAGGGAGAATTCCTCCTCCACCCGGTAAAAGGGCGTCTTCACAAACTCCCGTATCTCACGTTCACGCTTTACCACCATCCCCAGAACGCAGGTCATAACCCGCCCCACGGAGATCACCGTCCGGTTTACCTTCAGATAATTGGAAATGGCATCGCCGTATTTTAAGGTCAGCAGACGGGAAAAGTTGATTCCCATCAAATAATCTTCTTTTGCCCGAAGATAGGCGGCGCTGGAAAGATTGTCATACTCCGAAAGATCCTTTGCCTCCCGGATTCCCCGCAGGATCTCTTCCTCCGTCTGGGAATCAATCCACACCCGGCGGCGCTTTTTCCCCTTCACGCCGGACATCTGCTCCACCAGACGGTAGATGTACTCTCCCTCCCGTCCGGAATCGGTGCAGACGTAGATAGTCTCCACATCCGGCCGGTTTAAGAGACCCTTTACGATCTCAAACTGCTTGCTCACGGAAGGGATGATTTCATATTTGAATTCTTCCGGAAGAAACGGCAGGGTGGCAAGGCTCCACCGCTTAAACTTGGGGTCATAGACCTCCGGATAGCTCATGGTCACCAGATGGCCTACGCACCAGGTTACGATGCTGTCCTCTCCCTCCAGATAGCCGTCCCGCCGGGAGGTGCTAAGTTTAAGTACCTTGGCAAATTCCTGGGCCACACTGGGCTTTTCCGCAATATAGAGTGATTTTCCCATAGTTCCTCTTTTGCTGTGCTTTATGCCGCCTGGCTTTCAGACATATCTTGAAGCTATCCGATTCGCCCTCCCAGGCTGTGTATCCCGGCACACTTGCAGGGTGTGTGCATGAGGATTCCAAAGCACAGTTTTCTATTATATACTTACTTTCTGTTATCTCTGTCCTATAACCACAGACTTTTTTATTTTAACACAAAAAAGTGATGGATGGCAATGAGAAATAAAAAGGGCTCACCTTATCATAAAGTTAGCTATCATAAAGTTATGCCCGAAAAGCTTGTAAAAGCCTCAGGCAGGAACTGCTTCATATCCTCCGGAACAGGTGCCTCCACCTGCAGCTCTTCCCCTGTAAAGGGCTGAAAAAAATGAAGCTGCCGGGCATGCAGAGCCGTCCGTCCCATCCCTGGAAGCTTCCCGTTTCCATACAGAGAATCTCCCAGAAGCGGACAGCCGATAGACGCCATATGCACACGAATCTGATGGGTTCTGCCCGTCTCCAGGCGAAGGCCGACCAGCGCACAGCTCTTTTTTATTTCCCCACACCCACATCCGGCAAATGCGCTGTTATCATCCTTACCCTTATATAACTCCATATTCCCCATTAAGGTATAAAAGGTAACTGCCCTCTTTCCCTCCGGGTCCACACACATGCGGTTTCTCACGCCGGGAACAGGTCCCAGAGGTTTGTCAATCCTCCCTTCCCCCGGCTTTGGCACGCCCTCCACAATGGCAAGATAGCTCTTAAAAAGCCGCCCCTGCTCCCTCTGGCGCTCCAGCCGGACAGCCGCTCCCCGGTTCTTCACTGCCAGAACCACCCCGGAAGTATCTTTGTCCAGGCGGCCAAAGATCCGAATGACCGAATCCTCACCTTTTCCTCTCAGATAAGCTGCCAGGCGGCCTGCAAGGGTATCCAGATCCGTCCTCCCCACCGGATGCACCGTCAGTCCTGAAGGCTTGTCTGCCACCAGCACATCCTGGTCCTCATAAAGCACCAAAAGCCCTCCGTCAAAGGCTTCCACACTCTTAGAAACCTCCTCCCCCGTCTCAAGCAGCACCTCCACAAAATCCCCTGTCTTAAGAAGCGTATTCACCTTCCTGCGCTCTCCATTTACACAGATCCCATCACGGCGAAACTTCGCACGGCTGATCTCATTTTTAGTCAGCCCCATTCTCCCTCTCAAAAAATGCTCCAGCCGAATCCCTTCATCCACTTTTTCCACTACACCGTTCACTCTCTTCTCCACGCTCTCACCTCCTTCCGGTTTTGCAGATACTGTTGCAATTTTTAAGAAAAAGCACGAAGAATCTCTTTTCCCCGTGCTTTCCATGTAAGCTTTTAAGCCCGCTGCTTTTCCAGCTCCGCAATCCGGCGCAAAGCCGCTTCAAGTAATACCTTTATTTTGCTGTGTTTCCTTAAAAATGTCAATAGGGATGAATACATATTTCTGCAGAAGCTCTATCTCGATTCCCGTATCCGACTTCTGCTCAAATCGGTGTATGTAAGTTGTAAAACATTCTCAGCCCCTTTACTCCCCACCCCAACCATGCTAAAATACCCCCATACCAGTCAAATACCCCGCAGCAAGCTGACGGGGCACCAAGCTTGTAGCGCAGCAAGCTGCGGGGTATTTGACCCTTGCGGCAGTCGCCAAACGGACATGCCAGCATGTCCGCTTGGCTCGTTGCCCGCAGAAATAAAAAACCACCAAGCAAATATCTGCAGAAAGGCACATCCTCATGAAAACCCTAGGAATCATCGCCGAATACAACCCTTTCCACAAAGGCCACGCCTATCACTTACAAAAAGCAAAGGAACTATCTGGTGCGGACTATACTGTTGTTGTTATGAGCGGCTCCTTCACCCAAAGGGGACTTCCTGCCCTTACCGATAAATACACCCGTGCCAAAACCGCTCTTTTAAACGGCGCTGATCTGGTTTTGGAGCTGCCAACCCCCTATGCCACCGGAAGTGCCGAGGCCTTTGCCCATGGAGCTGTCTCCCTTTTGGATTCTTTAGGCTGTATCGATACCCTCTGCTTTGGCAGCGAATCCGGAGATTTAGGCTCCATACTCTCCTATGCCCGGCTTTTCCAGGAAGAGCCAAAGGATTATCGGGAGCTTCTTAAATTCCACCTAAAGCAGGGACTTTCTTTTCCTGCTGCCAGAAGTAAGGCGGCTGAGGAATATCTATATTATACGGAGCATGTATGTGTATGCTCCCGGGAAGATGCGGACTGCCGCCAGGAATCAGAGCTTTTACAGCATCCCAACAACATTCTGGGGATTGAATACTGCAGGGCTCTCCTTGGCCGTCACAGTCAAATCCGTCCCATAACTCTTCCCCGGGCTTCCTCCGGATATCATGATCTGTCTATGAATACCGATTTTGCCTCCGCCTCCGCTATCCGAAAAGCTATTAGCAGGGAAGGTCTGTCCGAATCCGTACAGGCTCAGATCCCCTCCACTGCCTTCACTGTCTTAAAAAAGGCTTTGGAAAGCTGCCCTCCCATTGCCTTTGACGATTTTTCTTCCATCCTGTTCTACCGGCTGCTGAACCTAACCCGTAAGGAGCTGGCTGCTTTCCAGGATATTTCTTCAGATTTGGCTGCCCGCATGGAAAATTGCAAATATAAATTTTCTCGTATTTCTGCCTATGCCGATCTTTTAAAAACAAAGGAACTGACCCACAGCCGCATTACCCGTGCTCTCTGTCATATTCTTCTTGATCTCTGTCAAAAGGATCTGGAGCTGTTAAAGAAAGAAAACTGGCCCGTCTACCTTAAGCCCCTGGGCTTTCGTAAAAGCGCAGGCCCTCTTTTAGCTGCTGTTAAAGAAAAAAGCGCCTCACCCCTTCTTGTAAAAGCGGCGGACGCTTCTTCTTTGCTCACTCCGATTCAGTATGCTCTTTTTGAAAAGGATGTACAAGCTTCCCATATTTATGAATCCGCAAAAGTCTGCCAGCATGGTACCCGCTTTGTCCATGAATATACGAGGACTCCTGTCATCCTTCCATAAGCGCCTCTTTTCATCCTCGTTCACAGGAATCCCTGCCAAAAAACAAATCATCTCTCTCCTAATTCTTAAATGAATGAATCGGTGCCGGTATCCGTCCCCTGCGGCCTACAAAAGCATCGCAGGAAAAACGATTTACAGGCATAATCGGCGCATATCCCAGCAGCCCGCCAAATTCCACCATTTCCCCTACATCCTTCCCGATTACGGGAATCAGCCGCACGGCCGTAGTCTTCTGATTCACCATGCCAATAGCCATTTCATCCGCAATAATTCCGGAAATAGTGGTGGCTTTTGTATCTCCCGGAATGGCGATCATATCCAAACCTACTGAGCAGACACAGGTCATGGCTTCCAGCTTTTCCAGAGTCAAAGCCCCCGCCTGCACAGCGTCAATCATTCCCTGATCCTCACTGACCGGAATAAATGCTCCGCTCAATCCCCCCACATAGGAGGATGCCATGACACCGCCCTTTTTCACCTGATCATTGAGAAGGGCCAAAGCTGCCGTAGTTCCCGGTGCACCACACCGTTCCAGGCCAATTTCCTCCAGAATCTCTGCCACACTGTCGCCAATTGCCGGTGTCGGCGCTAAAGACAAATCCAAAATGCCAAAAGGAATCCCCAATCTTGCGGATGCTTCCTGAGCCACAAGCTGTCCTACTCGTGTGACCTTAAAGGCTGTTTTCTTAATGGTTTCACAGAGAACCTCAAAGCTCTCACCACGAACCTTCTCAAGAGCGTGCTTCACCACGCCGGGACCGCTGACACCTACATTGATGATTGCATCAGCCTCCGTAACTCCATGGAAAGCCCCCGCCATAAAGGGGTTGTCATCCGGCGCATTGCAGAATACTACCAGCTTAGCGCACCCAAGGGAGTCCTGCTCTTTCGTGTTTTCTGCCGTCTTAAGAATCATTTCTCCCATCAGGCGCACTGCGTCCATATTGATTCCGCATTTGGTAGAGCCCACATTGACAGAGCTGCAGACCCGATCTGTCCTGGATAAAGCCTCCGGTATGGAACGGATGAGATTTTCTTCTCCCTTAGTCATTCCCTTAGATACCAGAGCGGAATATCCTCCGATAAAGTTAACGCCCACCTGCTTTGCCGCCCGATCCAGAGTCTCGGCTATGGTCACGTAATCCTCCGGACAATGGCAGGCTGCCTCCCCGATAAGGGCAATGGGTGTCACTGAGATCCGCTTATTTACAATAGGAATCCCGAAATCCCGCTCAATGGCTTTTCCCGTTGCTGCCAAATCCTTTGCTGCCGTGGTTATTTTTTCATATATCTTCTGATTGAGCTTTTTAAGATCCGCATCAATGCAGTCCAGAAGGCTGATACCTAAGGTAATGGTACGCACGTCCAGGTTGTCCTGCTCAATCATCTGATTGGTTTCTCTTACCTCATATAAATTAATCATAAATGCATTTCCCCCTAGATAGTTTAGATCCGGTGCATCCGGTCAAAAATCTCCTCATGCTGGCACTTAATCACCACGCCAATCTCTTCGCCAATCTGCTCAAGCTCAGAGGAAAGATTTTCAAAGGACTTTACTTTTCCCGTATCTACTACCATCATCATATTGAAAAAGCCCTGAACGATCGTCTGAGAAATGTCCAGAATGTTTACGCCGTTTCCGGCTAGATAAGTACATACCTTTGCAATGATTCCTACGGTATCCTTTCCCACTACGGTAATAATTGTTCTTTTCATAATATATTGCTCCTCCTATTCACAAGATAATGCCCCTCACAGCGCCCTTTATGTTAGAAGGATTTTCAGCCGCTAAAACCTACTTCTGCAATTCTCTTTGGCACTGTATGAGGTACTACTTTTTTATTTCATTATGTATTCCTTATATCCGGATACATGGAGAGATCTCGTCCCTGCTTGCCACACTGATGGGAAAATCTCCCGGCTCATAAGGCGTATCCCCAAGCTGAACCTCCAGCTTCACCGTCTCCCTTGCCAGCTCCGCATAATTATTCTCCTTACTCAAATGCCCCAGAAGCACTGCCTTCATATTGTCATGAAGCACCTGGCAGAGAAGCTTTCCTGCGGATTCATTGGACAGATGCCCTCGCTCTCCGGCAATCCGGCGTTTCAGATAATAGGGATATCCCCCTACCTCCAGCATATGAATGTCATGATTCGCCTCCAGCAATAATACATCCAGCTCTTTCAGGCACTCCACCGTGTAATCCGAATAAACACCCAAATCCGTAGCCACGGCTGCCGATCTGTTGCCGCATGTTATGCGATAAGCCACCGGCTCCGCCGCATCATGAGAAATAGAAAAAGGCGAGATCTTCAGATCTCCAATATCAAAAGGCATATCTGCCTGTATCTCCACAAACAGCTCCTCATTTATCTTTCCAAGCCCGTCCATACCCCGAATAGCCGCCGCTGTTCCCGGTGTAGTATAAATAGGAATCTCATACTTACGTGCCAGTACGCCAAGCCCTTTGATGTGATCGGAATGCTCATGGGTAATCAGGATTCCATTCACATCATTTCCCTTAAGATCAAGCTCCTTTAACCCCGCCTCCACACGCTTACCGCTGATTCCGGCGTCAATCAGTATATGATTATTCTCGGAACCGATATAGATACAGTTGCCGCTGCTTCCGCTGGCGATACTGCACATTCTCATCTCTTTTGTTCTCCTTTTCCGAAATATCCTTTTTCCCGGCCTTCAGCGGATATTTGCCAAGATATCAGCCATGCCTTTCTTAGTTTATGACCAGTTCCCAATCCGTTCCGTCATCAATGCTGATACTGCTCACAGTCTCCGAACCCTCGTCAAACTGGAACGTATACTCAAATTTCCCATCTTCAAAGTCCAGATATGTTTCATGATCCAGCGTCATCTTGGCTCCGCTCATGGCTTCTTTGATCTGATCTCTTGTATATCCTTCATAATTTACGCCATTGATCAGAATCTCCCCGGTGTCGTAATCGGGATCCTCATAATCAATCACTACCCGAAATACTTTTCCCTCTTCAAAATCAATTTCCTTGGAACTCTTATTGGCAGCATACATGGTTCCGTAAGTAACATCACCTTTCATGGCATAAAAATTCTCCCATGAATTGCTGTCAATCCGTGATTTGGCACTGTAAGAGTACTGATCCGTAAATCCCGCTTCCATGGCGGCTCCTACCTTTGTTTTTCCCAGTTCCAGTTCGAAAGTACCGTCATAGGTCAGCACAGTCTTTTTTCCGAAAGAACAGCCGGTTAAAAGAAACAGTCCTGTTAACAGAATACTTACATACAATTTTTTTCTGATGTGCATTTGTCTTTCCCTCCCCGTTTTTCCTTCTAAAGATACGTCATTTTGCCTTTCTTGTCAATCTTCCATAAGCAAGCCGTCTTCTCAATGGTATTATTAGAAATTGTCGTATTGTTTTTCCTCTCATTTTTGTCTCCATCTTCTTATTGTATTATTACACAATTCATTTCTTAGAATTGTGATTTTCTGTCAACTTCGGCAGATTATTCAAGCTTACGGCCACCAACGTCTGTATCTGCTGTACTGCTAATTGGCGAAGCAATTCCATTCGTTCTTTTTGATTCTTTCTCTGACTAATCAAAACAGCATTATAACTTTCTAAATTCGCAAGTACTAATAATTGGTTCAATGTTGCCGCATCTCTCATGTCCCCCTCGAATTCGAGGGGGGGTAAAATCTGGATTATGCAGTCCTTCCCAGGAAAATAGCTTCAGCAGGAAAAACTCCGCTTTTACGTTGATTACGCTGTCAGGTTTTTTGTGGGAAAGCATTACAACCGTCTCCTCATATTTTCTTTTGCAAAAGAACCCGTATCTGCTCGCAAGCTGCTTCAATCGTTCCACTGTTGTCAATGACCACCTGACAGTGTTTCCGAAATTCCTCATCTGCAAGCTGGCTTTCAAACACTGCCGTAGTCTTCTCATCCGTGTAGCTGCGGGAGACCCGAAGGCGCTCTCGTCGAACTGCCTCGTCCGCATACACATACCACAGTTCATCGCAGATTTCCTCATAATGATCTTCTATCAGCAATGCCGCTTCTATAATAAACAACCGGATTCCGCCCTCACTGCGGGCCTTTGCAATTTCCTTTCGGGCCAGCGCCTTTACCGCCGGGTGGATGATCCCGTTGAGATATTTTCGCTTTTTTTCATCGGAAAAGACCTGGGCTCCCAGCGCCTGCCGGTCAATCCGTCCGTCTGCGGCGAGGATTCCTTTTCCAAAATATTCTACAATCTGTCCGTAGGCATCCGTCCCCGGCTCCATTACCTGATGGCCTGCCTGATCCGCCTGAAACACTTGAGCCTTATAAGCTTCTTCCAAGAAGGACAGCAGCCGGCTTTTCCCTGCGCCGACGCCTCCTGTAATCCCTATTACCCGCATATTCTATTCCAGTTCCGCAGTTCCCGTACCTCACCCCTTTAACAGAAGGATTCCCGGCCGTTCAATACCGTCCGTAAATCCTTCTGGGCGATGTCCGGCAACTGCTGTTTTCCAGTTCCGCAGTTCCCGTACCTCACCCCTTTAACAGAAGGATTCCCGGCCGTTCAATACCGTCCGTAAATCCTTCTGGGCGATGTCCGGCAACTGCTGTTTTCCAGTTCCGCAGTTCCATATTTCTAATGAGCCTCGTACCAGTTTCCTCCCTGCTTCATATCAATCTCTAAAGGAACCGAAAGCCTGGCCGCCCCATGCATTTCCTCCGAGAGAATCCTTTTCACCTGCTCGATTTCCTCCAAATGAGTCTCCACCAGAAGCTCATCATGCACCTGGAGAAGCAGACGGGAACGCAGCCCCTCTTCTTTTAATCTTCGCTCCACACGAACCATGGCAATCTTAATAATATCCGCTGCCGTTCCCTGAATAGGGGCATTCATGGCAACCCGCTCCCCAAAGGATCGCTGCATAAAATTGGAGGATTTAAGCTCCGGCACCTGCCGCCTGCGTCCAAACATAGTGGTCACATAGCCTTTTTCCTTTGCATCCTTTACGCAGCCGTCCAAAAACTCTTTAATCTTTGGATACGTCTCAAAATATTTCTGAATATATTCCTGGGCTTCCTTTCGGGTAATGCTTAGATCCTGAGACAAGCCAAAGGAGCTGATCCCATACACAATTCCAAAATTCACAGCCTTGGCATTCCGCCGCTGGAGATCCGTCACCTCATCAAAGGGAATATGAAATACCTGGGAAGCCGTCAAACGGTGAATATCCTGAGCCTCCCGATATGCCTGAATCAGATTCTCATCCCCGGACATATGAGCCAATACCCGAAGCTCAATCTGAGAATAGTCCGCATCCAACAGCGTATATCCTTTCGCCGGAACAAATACCTTGCGAATCATCCGTCCCAATTCCATTCGGATGGGAATGTTCTGCAAGTTAGGCTCCACGCTGCTCAGACGCCCGGTTGCCGTGATAGTCTGCTGAAAAGTGGTATGAATCCTCTGATCCCCTCCAATATAGACTGCCAGCCCATCCGCATAGGTGGATTTAAGCTTCGTCAATTGACGGTATTCCAGAATATGAGACACAATCGGGTGTTCCGGTGCAAGCTTTTCCAGAACATCCGCCGAGGTGGAATAGCCCGTCTTTGTCTTTTTTCCGCCCTTCATTCCCATTTTTTCAAATAAAATCACGCCAAGCTGCTTGGGAGAATTGATATTGAATTCCTCCCCTGCCTCCTGATAGATCTCTTTTTCCAGCTCCCCTATTCGAACAGCCAATGCATCGCCGTAGGTCTTAAGCTCCTTAGCCTCCACCTGTACGCCTGCACGCTCCATGGAAAAGAGGGTAAACACCAACGGCATCTCCATGTTCTCATAAAGCTCTTCCATACCCTCTTCCCTGATTCGTGCCCGTATGGGAGACAAGACCTCATAAAGTACATAGCTCAAATAACCTGCATAAATCCGAAATTCCTCCGGCTTTTCCTCCAGAACTTCAGAAAGCTTCTGTTTCCCAAAAAGCTCTGCTCTTGAAGGCACCGAAAGTCCCAGATATTCCCCAGCCAGCTCTTCACTGGAATAGCTGTCTTTCAGGGGATTCAGAAGATAAGCTCCAATCTCCACATCCCAAAAAGCCGGGGACGTCTTTACATCCAAAAACTTAAGCTGTTCTTTTAAGCCTAAGCATACAATTTCTTTCACGCCTGCCAAAGCCCTGGACAGCCGTTCCGTAAGAAAGCCTTCTGTTAGAAAGCCCTGAACCGGGAAAATATATACCTCCTGTGCTGACAAAGCCAGAGAAAGCGCAAGTACCTCCTTGCCCTCCCGGATCAATTCAAAGGCCAGACGCTCCTGCTTTTCTGCCTTCTCAAACAGATTTTCCGCCTCTCCCAGATCCGTAACTGTCCGAAAGCTCTTTTCGACAGCCTCATTAGCGAGAGCCTCCACAGAGAAACGGGACAGCATATTTTTAAACTCCAGTTCCTTAATGATCTCATAGGCTTCTTTTGTGTAAATGTCTCCAAGGCGTGCCGCTTCCCAGTCATAATCGTAGTCACAGTCAATGTTGATGGTTGCTAGAGCCTTGCTCATCTGAGCCATATCGTAATGGTTCCTCAATGCCTCTTTTGCCCGGTTGGGAGTAATCTCATCCACATGGGCATATGCATTCTCAATACTTCCATACTTTACAATGAGATTGGTGGCCGTCTTCTCCCCAATGCCCGGAACACCGGGGATATTGTCAGAAGAATCGCCCATAAGCGCTTTCAATTCGATAATCTGCAAAGGCGTTATCTGATAACGGTCAATTACGTCCTGGGTATTGTAATTTTCAATCTCCGTCACGCCGCCCTTTGTCTTAGGCATGCGGATTCGAATATGCTCCGTGGCAAGCTGAAGCAAATCCCGATCGCCGGAAAGCACAATCACGTTAAGGCCTTTCTTCTCACTGCGCTTTGCGGCTGTTCCCAGAAGATCGTCCGCCTCCAGGCCCGCCTTTTCCATGGTAAGAATCCCCATGGCATGCAGCAGCTTCTTTAACACCGGAACCTGCTCATGGAGTTCTT
The DNA here is from genome assembly GCF_036941035.1 of Candidatus Merdisoma sp. JLR.KK006. Lineage (NCBI taxonomy): Bacteria > Bacillati > Bacillota > Clostridia > Lachnospirales > Lachnospiraceae > Candidatus Merdisoma > Candidatus Merdisoma sp. JLR.KK006. The sequence goes on from NZ_JAYMNS010000039.1 coordinate 25,966, forward strand.
CCGGCATAGGCTTTCTTGTTCCCTTATATTCCGCATACATCTCATGGCGAAAAGTAGGTGCCTTTACGTCAAAGGCCACTGTCACATAATCCGGCTTTTCCTCCTCCAGAACTTTAAACAGCGTATTCATAAACCCAAAAACAGCATTCGTATGAAGCCCCCGGGAGTTGGTCAGATTTGTCACTCCGTAAAAGGCCCGATTAATTATGCTGTGTCCGTCAACAAGTAAGATTTTTTCACTCATATTTTTAACATCTCCATTATCATAATTCCGGTCAATGCCGCCATAGCAAGCACCTGGGACAGCACATAGTACACATCAAAGATTTTTTTCCCCCGAATACGCATCTCAGAAGCCCAAAGGGACTCTTCCAAAAGCTTATGCATATTCTGATCCTCTCCGCCCTCCTCAAGCTGCGCAAGGCCTGTGTAGATAGTATAATAGATCTCCAGCTCTTCATAGCAGTCCTGACATGTATGGACATGGGCCAGAAAAGCGCTCAATTCCTTGTCCGTCAGCTCCTTATTGATATATGGCATTACCATCTGCTCCGCTTCTTTACAAGTCATAGTCTGGCTCCTTTCCTTGCATTTCAGGCAAATTCACCTTGCCCGCCGGGTGTTTCTTCAAACATTCTACCATTCCCATCTTTAAATTACAACCTTACTTTTCCCATAAACAGAAACAGAGATACGCCTTGAGCATATCTCTGTCCAATAAGTTTGGAACCTGCTTCCAAACCTGTTGTTCATGATTCAGTACAAATCTTTTATGCCTGCTTCTTCCGGTAAGATTCCGCCTCCCAATGGGTGATAAAGTAAGTCAGCTCATCCGTCATAGGAAGAATTCCGCCGAATTTCTCCGCATAATAAGCCACCTTCATAGCATCCGTAAGAAGAAGCTCCGCATTCTTAATCTCCTTCTCGCTCTGGCAGAGGGCAAAGGCCCCCACATTCTGCATAAGGACAATCTTCGGATAATCCCCTTCCTTCTCCTTAAATGCGTTCAGCGCCGTCTCCAAATCCTCATCCTGTCCCACAAACAATGGAAATGCACCGCAGTATACAATGTGATCCGGTGTAAACGGCTTTAAAAGCGCCTGTGCCTTCTCTTTGCTGCTGACGAAATGAACGGCTTCCCGTATAGGCAGGAACTCCGCTGCCCGGCCGGTAACGGCATGAAGCTTCGCTGTCAGCTCATCCTTCCCCTCTGTCCGAACGTAAGCCTCCAGCTTATCAATCACATCTGCCAGAATCCGGTCAATCTCTTCCACAGTCTCCGCAGCAATAAAGATACCATGGTTCTGCAGAAGCACAACCTGTACCTCCTGGCCATGTTCCTTCCTGTAAACCTTCATAGCCTCATTGCACAGCTTGCCAAGCGTATATCCCGGACGGCAGATGGGTATCCAGATCATCTGAGAGCCCAGAATCTCCTTTGCCAGCTCTTCGGCACCCTTGGAGCAGGTCAGGCCATTAATAAGCGCCGGATGAATGTGAAGCACAAAGGTCTGCGGGAACAGGCTGTGAAGCAGTGCCTCCACGCTCGGCCGTTTGCTCAGGTCCTCGTCACAGCGGGCATCCATCACATCCTTAAGGAATGCCGCCTCCCTTGCCGCATCCTCAGCCGGATAGTCCTTCTCCATCAGAGCCGTAAGCTTGGCAATATCCATAGCCACAAAGCCCTCTGCCGTAATGGTTCCCAGGCTGGTTCCTGAGCATTTTACATAGAGTACCCCGCCCTTCTTATAGGAAGTATTGCCGCCGCCTGCCAGCACCAGATCCGGATTCTTCCCGTGCTTATTTGACATTTCAACTAATTTCGTTAAATCTACCATGATTTTTCTCCTATTTTCATTCCGCACAACCCCAATAACACATAAGATACGGAACCATTTCCAGCCGCTAAACATATACATTTCCACATGTTCTTAAATGGCTCCATGCATTATTTGAATTCTGCTGATTTGTACAGATAAAGCCATTTCCGCTCTACGCCCGGAAGGAACGTACTTCAAAAGAATTCCGAATGCACACCCTGGCATCCCAAATGTCCCGAAGCTCCCCTGCCGCAATCATCTGGGCTGCCAGATTGCCCAGAGCTGTAGCCTCTCCAGGTCCTGCCACAACTTCCTTCCCGGTATAACGGGCCGTCAGTTCATTGAGATAATCCGCATTGGAACCCCCGCCCACTACATGAATCTTCTCATAATGCTTTCCTGTCAGTTCTTCAATCTCCCGAACCGTCTCCCCATAGCTGCGGGCCAAATTCTGATAAATCACCGTGGCAAGCTCTCCCGGAGTCTCAGGCACCCTCTGGCCATGCTGCCGACAATATTCCCGAATCGCCTCAATCATGCTGTCCGGTGCCAGAAAGCTTCCGTCATTCACATCTATCACCGCCGGAAAATCCGAAACCTTCTCCGCCATCTCACAAAGCTCCCCATAGCTGTATTTCTTCGGCAGTTCCTTTCGCACAGACTGAATCATCCAAAGCCCCATAATATTCTTCAAAAACCGGAAGCGATAATTTACACCGCCCTCATTGGTAAAGTTTGCCCTGCGGCTATCTTCCCTGCAGTCTGCTTCTTTCAGTTCCGTTCCCATCAGCGACCAGGTACCTGAGCTGATATAGATCACATCCTCCTCCGTAGAGGGAACGGCCAGAACCGCCGAAGCCGTATCGTGGGTGGCCGGCTGCATCACCGTACAGGAGAAGCCAACCTCTTCCTCCACCTCTTTTTTTAAGGGTCCTACCACCGTACCCGGAAGGCTGATAGGCCCGAAGATTTCCTTTTTATAACCCAAACGTTCAATTAATTCAAAGTCCCAGTCCTTAGTCACAGGACTTACAAGCTGTCCGGATGTGGCATTGGTATACTCCGTCTTCGCCACTCCCGTCAGCAGATAATGAAAATAATCCGGAAGCATCAAAAGCTGCTCCGCTTTATCCATCAGTTCCGGCTGCTGTTCCTTTACTGCCATCAACTGGTAAATCGTATTAAAAATCTGCTTTTGAATTCCTGTTCTTGCATACAGCTCTTCGGGGGAAATGATCTCATAGACCTTATCATCCATGCCCTCTGTCCGCTTATCCCGATAACCTACCGCATCCCCCAGACGTTCCCCGTTTTTGTCCAGAAGAACATAGTCTACCGCCCAGGTATCCACACCCATACTCACCGGAATCTTGCCAAGCTCCTTACAGCGCTTCATTCCGGCCTTAATTTCTCCAAATAAACCATCCGCATCCCAGCACAAATGGCCATTTTTCGGCTTCATCCCATTGTCAAAGCGGTAGATCTCCTCCAGAACCATCTTTCCATCCTCAAGATGTCCCAGAATATGACGTCCGCTGGAAGCGCCGATATCGACTGCCAGATAATAGGTGTTGCTCATACTTTTCTCCTTTTTTAAAACAGGGGACTGCAGGCGCAGTCCCCCAGTTTTCATATGTCTAACAAAATCTTACAGCTTGTCAATCCACTCAGCCATGTTGCCCTTGTAGAAGATGTACGGTGTACCAGCCAGAACAAAAGTTCCGTCGCCCTGTGTATAAACGCTGTAATCCTCTTCCGCATAGTCACGGAATGCAGCCATAGTAAAGGTCTCACCGTCTGTTCCTGCCCAGCCATTGGTCAGAGCAGCGTCAATTGCAGCACCTGCTACAGCGCCAAGATGAATAACATCCCACAGCATCATGTAGGGGCATACATAAGTGAAAGCATCCTCGTCCGCACTGTTGGGCATGAAGGACTGCATCTCGGAAGGAAGTCCAAGACCTGTCAGCTTAATTTCGCTGTTCGCCTGCTTCAGAACCTGGCCTGCTGCTGCGATACCAACTGTTGTCGGAGAAATGATACAGTCAACCTTATTCTCTGCTACGAAAGCATTTGCCTGAGTCGTAGACTCTGTCGGGTCATCATTTCCATACTTCTTGTCAAGCTCGGGGCTGACCTTGCCTGCGTACATATCCTTTGCAAGCTCTACTTCCATAGCCGCGATCCAGCTGTTCTGTACAGGAGTATCAACACCTGCGGAAAGAACGCCAAGAACGATCTCGTCGCCTGAGTAGCTGCCAAGCTGCTCTGCTACTACTTCTTCCATAGTCTTATCTTCCGGATAATCTACACCAAGAGTAATCAGAACGGCTGCCTGTACCAGATAAGATCCGATATCCTGAACCTCTGCCTGGTTGATGTGTGCCAGACGATAGTTTACACTTGCCTCAGAGTCGATGGAAACGATGGGGATTCCGGCATCCTTTGCCTTCTGGAATACTTCATCATATCCGGTATCACCGTTGGTGGAAATAACGATAGAGGCAACACCCTTTGTAATCAGCTCATCCAGCATCTGAACCTGAGCTGCTACGGTAGTCTCAGCCGGGCTGGTGTACTCAGTCTCATAACCAAGTGCACTCATGTACTCGCTGTAGCCCTCATACATCAGATCACCAAAGCTGTTACCGGTAGACTTGAACATAAAGATGTGTTTTCCGGAGCCATCAGCTGCCGGTGCAGGAGCCTCTGCATCATCTCCGCCCTCAGCCGGAGCCTCTGCTGCCGGCGCATCAGTTGCCGGAGCTTCTGTTTCTTTGGAACCGCAGGCAGCAAGTCCTGCAATCATGCTCACACTGAGCATCAGAGCTAAGAATTTCTTCATCATAATTAAGTATCCTCCTTTTAATTTTGACTTTCTATATATACGGAGCGCTCTAAACTCCGGATATACCTTGATTTACCCACCCTGAAAGGGTATGTGTTGCGGGATGCCCTTGGGATATACCTTATGAAAAACGTTCCTTGTTTTTGCGGGCATCCTCTGCAAGCTCCGCTTTCATCTGTGCGGTTTTCTCCTTGCAGGTAGTCCGGAGAGTTGTAATCTTCTCCTCCAGCTTACGGATCTTTCCGTCCGTATCCCCGTCTTTCTTAAGCTTTGCAATCTCTGCCCGAAGCTCTTTTACCTCTGCGGCAGTCTTCACATTCAAAGCTTCAATATTCTTATTGTTCTTATACAGAACCTTTAACTTAACATCTGCAATCAACTGCCGGTTCACACTTGGAATGAGTACCGCAATCAGCAGAACGATACCGGTTACAATCTTACGGGTATTGGCATCCACGCCAATGAGACCCAGCGTATACAGCAGGAATGCCATAATAAAGGTAGAGATAAAGGGACCATAGACCTTACCCTTTCCGCCATTGGTAGACACACCGCCCAGTACACAGATTGCAATCGTATCCATCTCATATCCCGTACCCATAGAGGAGGAAAGTCCGCCGCCCATACGTCCTACAAAGAAAATGGAACCAACACCTGCCATCACTCCCATGAGAATGAAGACAACCAGCTTTACACGCTCCACACGAATGCCGGAATAAGCCGCCGTAACAGGATTGTTTCCTACAATATACAGCTTCCGCCCAAAGGTGGATCGATGCAGAATAAAGTAGAAAATTATCGTAATAATGGTATACAGCACCATACAGATAGGGAAGATTCCCCAGTTTCTCCAGCCAATGGCATTGTAGAAAGCCGGAAAGTTCTTCAGTGAATTTACATCCAAAATAATCTCTACAATTCCCCGGAAAAGCATGGAAGTGGAAATGGTTACAATAACCGCAGGCATCTTAATATATCCAACCAGAAAACCATTAAAAGCTCCGCAGAACGCTCCCGTAAGAACGCCTGCCAGTACTGCTACAATCGCCGGCGCTCCGTTCTGGTACAGAAGTCCCGTAGTCATTCCTGAGAGAACCATATTAGACGCAATGGATACATCAATATCTCCCAGCATCAGCACAAACACCATACCCATTACCATGGGAGAGAGATCCAGCCCCGACTGAATAATAGACTGAATGGTGCCGATGTTAAAATACAGTGCCGGTCTTGCTGCTGCCAGAATCAGGTTAATGAGAATCAGTATGTAAATCAGTATCATTTCCCATTTTACCAGGAACTTACTCAGTTGAAAACCCTCTTTTACAGTCAGATCCCTAACTGTTGCTTTATTCTCAGCCATCAGAGCAGTGCCCCCCTTTCTTTCAGGACACGCTTCTCAGCAGAACGTGTCATGGCAATATTCAGGAATACGGCTGCAATAATGATAGCTCCCTGCAATGCTTTCTGCCATACGGACAGACCCGGAAGCAGACTGATAAACTGGGTAATCACACTCATCATCAGCCAGCCAATGAGAACTCCGTCCACTGTTCCACGGCCGCCCGTAATGCTGACACCGCCCAGGATGCAGATGGCAATCGCCTGCAGCTCATAGCCATCGCCGTTACTGTATGTACACATGGCATAGTTTGCCGTGTAAAGCATTCCGGAAAGGCCTGCCAGCGCACCACAGATAACAAATGCCAGGAAGCGTACCCTTGCTTCCTTGATACCTGCAACCTTTGCGGATTCCACATTCGTACCGATTGCATAAATCCGGCGTCCGGTCGTCCGGTAGTTCAGATACCAGGCCGCCACAATAAAGACAAAAGCCGAAATCCAGAGAATCGCCGGCACTCCCGCAATGCTCTTTGCCGCCCATGCCTGGTAAGACTCGGAAATCTGATGAGGGAACCACCAGTTACCGCCGCTGAGCAAAAAGGCAAAGCCTCTGTATATATACATAGTGCCAAGTGTCGCTATCATAGGAACCACTTTTAAGTAGCCCACTATAAAGCCGTTAAATGCCCCGCAGATAATTCCAATCACAAGGCTCAGCAGTACCCACACAACCGAAGGAATCTCCATGTGGCTGCTCATTAGGGAAGTACATACCACGCCGGAAAGCCCCAGAATGGAACCCACAGACAGGTCAATGCCTCCCGTCACAAGCACAATCATCATTCCCACTGCCAGGAATACGTAAACCGCATTGTTCCTCAGCATGGAAATCAGTGCATTTACCGTTAACATGGACGGTGTAATAATTGCCGCCAGCACCAAAAGTCCGATCAGGCCGAATACAAGGCCGATATTTCGATATCCGAATAGCTTCTTCATGCCCTGGCCTCCTTCCTCTGCTCACCTAACGATGCCGCCATAATCATTTCCTGCGATACCTCTTTGTTATCAAACTCACCGGTTACATGTCCGGACTTCATAACCACGATCCGATCCGCCATGCCCAGAACCTCCGGCATCTCCGAGGAAACCATAATGATTGCATAGCCGTTTGCCGCCAGCTCATTCATAATCTCATAGATCGAATACTTTGCACCCACGTCAATACCCTTGGTAGGCTCGTCAAGAATCAGCACCTTTAAGGAGCAGTTCAGAAGCTTGGCAAATACAACCTTCTGCTGATTACCGCCTGACAGTGAGGAAGGCGGCGCACTGATGTCCTTTGCTTTCAGAGAAATCTTCTGGCAAAGCTCAATGGCTTTTTGAATCTCCGCTTTCTCATCCAGCATGCTTGCCTTGGCAAACTGCTTCATATCCGCTGAGGATACGTTCTGATAGATAGGAAGCTCATTGATAAGCCCCTGGGTCTGCCGGTTCTCCGGAAGCAGCCCGATGCCATATTCAAAGGCCTCTACCGGAGTCTTTATTTTAACCTCTTTTCCCTCTAAAACAATCCGTCCGCTGTCCGGATTCATAATCCCGAAGATGGTCTGGCATACCTCCGTACGCCCTGCGCCTACCAACCCGGTAAGTGCAAGAATCTCTCCCTTTTTCACCTCAAAGGAAATATTCTTGAAGTAGCCTTCTTTGGAAATATTCTCTACCTTCAATACGGTCTCGCCGATTTTGGCCGTCTTTTCCGGATACATCTGATCCAGCTCACGTCCTACCATGGCCCCTATGAGCTTCTGGTTGGAAATCTTATCCACATCCCAGCAGCCTATGTACTGCGCATCCCGGAACACGGTCACCCGGGTAGCCAGCCGGTACATATCCTCAAAACGGTGAGAAATCAGAATAATGGAAACGCCCTCATTGCGCAGCCGCTCCGCAATGGTATAAAGCTCCTCGCACTCATTGGCTGTCAGGGATGCCGTGGGCTCATCCATGATCAGGATTCTCGCATCTCTGGAGAGCGCTTTTGCAATCTCCACAAGCTGCTGAGCCGCAACACTTAAGGAACCCATGGGCTTTGTTACGTCGATCTCCTTGCTCAAAGGCTCAATCAGTTCCTTTGCACGCTGGTTCATCTGACGCCAGTCATACATGCCCAGCTTGTTCTTAATCTCCTGCCCCATGAAAATATTTTCAGTCACAGACAGATCCGGGAATGCCGTTACGTGCTGATAAATAGCTGCGATACCCAGCTTTGCCGAATCCATGGTGTTCCGGGGTGTAATCCGTTCTCCCTCTAACAGCATGATTCCGCTGTCCGGCTGATGAACGCCTGTGATAACTTTGATGAAGGTGGATTTTCCTGCGCCGTTCTCACCCATCAGTGCATGAATTTCACCTTTCTTCAGTTGAAACTGCACGCCTGCCAGGGCGGTGACGCCACCAAAGGTCTTGACCACATCCTTCAGTTCGAGAATGTAATTTTGCTCGTTCACCCTATCTTCTCCTTCCTTGCTTGGTCTTCATATTTCTAGCTAACCCTAAAATACGCTAATATTCAATATCAAATATTGTTTTTTAGGTATCACATATTGCTTTTCTAGCATTTTTGTGCTATATTAGAGAAAAATTCGTTAATTATTTGTCATTTCAAACAATCGTTCCCAAATAAGAAAGGAAATTCGTATGAAATTACCACAAAAGGAATATCCTCCCAAATATATCCACAAGTCAAATCTTCTACCGGATAAATCCGTAAGCCTCCCCTTTCAAGTATTAAAGTGCGGTTTTTCCAACGAAAGGGATCTGAGCTGTGATGCCAACTATGCCGAGTTCATTATTTTTTACGTTTTAGAAGGCGTTGCCCAGTATACCAAATACAAAGAGATCCAGTATGTCCATCCGGAGCATATTATCATCTCCAACTGCAACACAAGGCTGCGCTTCTCCAAAGCCACGCCGGAATGGAAATACTTCTATGTACTTTTTTCCGGGAGTCATGCCAAGCTCTACTATAACATGATACGGGGGAAAAAGGGGGTTATACCCATTACGCCCCTCCACAATATCTGCTCCCATTTTACCACCCTGTGTTCCTATAACTATACAAAGGATCTTTATGTCCAAATGGAAGCCTGCTATCTGCTGCACCAGATTATTCACGAGCTTCTGATTGTAACCCATGAGATAGAGGAAGCAAGGCTTTTGACCCCTGTGCAGCAGACCATTGTGAATACTGCCCTTAAATATATTGACGATCACTACAAAGATGAGCTGTCCGTAGATATTATCTGTCAGAAGGTGAACTTTTCCAAGTTCTATTTTTGTAAGATTTTTAAGGCGCATACGGGAAAAACCCTGTATCAGTACTTGACTGAATACAGGGTTAACAAATCCAAAGAGTATCTTACCTATTCTAAGCTGTCTATTCATGCAATTGCAATAGAGGTCGGCTTCAAAAATACACTTGCCTACAGCCGTTCCTTTAAAAAATTCACGGATATGACGCCTAGTGAGTTTCGGGAAGCCTTTTAGGGCTTATAGGGAATTCCCAACTGTGTAAATTCTACATTACGAGGCTGCCAGTTCCTCTTCTCTTGGAGCCTGATTCTGCAGACTGGCAATTACATCCTCTGCGGAAAGTTCATTTTCCTGCATGTACGCATAAAGTTCCTGCATTTCCTCGTCCCGTTTTGCTTTCAGAAGATCTTCTCTCTCCTTTTGAAGCAAGGAAACAGCCTCCGTATGCTTTTTCAGCTTCTCCGCATTTTCAGTCAGCAATTCTTCATAGGTTTTTCTAGCTCTTGTTCTTGGCCTTGCCATATGTTTGTCCTCCTGCTTTTTCATATTACTAGTAGTATATGTTAAACATGGATAAAATATGCAGATAAATAAAAATAGCTGCATGAACATATTGATATAAAGTCTCGTAAATGTGCTTGTGTAATTTTTTTTACAATTAAAAATGAGGACATGCAAGATCTCCTTTCTTAAGTTTAGGGAATCAAGGGCAATCAGATTAATAAAATAAAAAATTGCCGAAAACACTCGTAAAATCAAGCATTTCAGCAATTTTCTTTCCTGCCGGCAGCGGGACTTGAACCCGCACGT